>JADZBR010000322.1 GCA_020852035.1 Caulobacteraceae bacterium | reverse complement strand
GGCGGGGGGCGTTGCGGCGGGCGGGGCGGCGGTTGAGGCGGCGTCGGTCGAGGCGGCCTCGACGTCGGCGGCGGGCCGGCTCGCGGCCTCAGCGGCGGTGTCGCCGGCCTGACTGCATCCGGTCCACAGGAGGCAGGCGAGGCCGCCGATGACCAGGGCTGATACGGAACGTCTGGACATGTCTAATCCTCCTGGTGGGCGGGCCGCTGTCAGGCGGCGGCGTGTGACGTCACAGAACGGCGTCGCACTGGTCGCTCATGGTGTCGCGCAACGGCGCATAGGCGTCGTCGAATTCCAGTCGGATCGACTCGACAGCCTGGCGATCCGCAGGATCGACGCCGGCGGCGCGCATGGCGTCGTTGTACACGCGTTCCTGGTCGCGCTCGGGCGGCCGGAGCGGCCAGCGCAGTGACACGAAGGCCGGCTTGACGCGGTCGGGCAGGCCCTCCTCGACGATGGGGATCATGCAGTCGCACTCTTCCGGCGTATTGCCCTGGGAAATGCAGACGGGGGTGACTTCGCGGCTGAAGGCCGAGGGTCCGCACGCGGCCAGCGGCAGTGTCAGGGCGGCGATCACGGCCAGGGTCGAGCAGGTTGAAGCAGGTCGGGTCATTGTCAGGGTCTCCTGGATGAATCTGGGCGTTTGACGGTGGGATGGGACGATCAGGCTTCGGCCAGCGGGTTGCGGATCACCCCGGCCCCGGCGGCGATCATCGCCGCGCCGATGAGGATCAGGACCCACACGCCCAGGCCGATATCGAGGGCCGAACCGACCTGGTCGCGCACAAAGTCCGGCAGGTCGGCCAGGGCGGCGGATTTGGCGACGAAGACCAGGATGGCCCCGAGGATGGCCGATCCGCCGGCCGCGAACAGGGCGATCCGTTCGTTCTTGCGGCTCCACGCGGCCCAGAGCAGCCACAGCGCCGTCAGGGGGACGATGAAGCGAAGCAGGAGCGGGATTTCGAGCCCGCCCGAGCCGGAGGATTCACCCCCCAGGATCTCCGCCGCCGCGGCCGAGGAGGCCGAAAGGCCGTTGAGGGCGTCGCCAAGGCCTATCAGGGAAAAGGTGTCGGCCGGCGTATCGAGGGCAGGCAGGAAGCAGGCGATGAGGGCGAACAGGCCCAGGGGCGCAGCCAGGGAGCGCCGGAAAAGGCTGACGATTCCTCCGGCCTCCATCGCCCTGGTTCCACTCTCGGACAGGGCGCGCAGATCGACCTTGCCCAGCACAGAGGCGCCGCCACCGGCCAGGGGATACACTTCGCGCGCGACACCCGCGTCGGTCTCGAAATCGACGGCCATCCCGGCCACCGGTGGCCGCTCACCGCGCCAGTCGGCCTGGGCGAGCCTGTAGCGCGCGCCGTCATCGGCGGAAATCGCGCCGGTACCGTCTGCGGCATTATATCCGAGAATCTTGCCCTTCATGGGATGTCGCTCCTTTCGATGCGGGCCTGCCCGGCGACAATCGCCGACGGACCACACCCGGCCTCAACGAAAAGATTGATCAAACGGGGGTTCCAGTCTTGATGGAGTTCTAAACTTTTTCTCAAGCTGCGATTGAGGTCTCCATGAGCTCCAGTTCGACGCGCCGCCGCCGCCGTGTCTGGCGGTTCAGCGATGCCGAGTTCGATGAGGCGAGCTGGGCGCTGCGGGTCGACGGACAGGTCGTCGTGCTGGAGGGCAAGCCTCTGGAGGTGCTGCACGAACTGCTGCTGCGCGCCGGCGAGGTGGTCACCAAACAGGAGTTGCTCGAAGCGGTATGGCCCGGCGTGCATGTCGTGGAAGGCTCGCTGGCGACGGCCGTCTCCAAGCTGAGAAAGGCGCTCGGCGAGCCGCGCGAGGCCATCATCGAAACCGTTCCGCGCATCGGCTACCGGCTGAGCGGCCCGGTGACGTCCGAACGGATCGAGGCGCCGATCGCGGCCCGATTCGATTTTCGCCCCGATGAGGCCGTGAGCGGACGGCCGCAGTGGCGGCTGGACCGGCCGCTCGGCGACACCGGCGCGCAGGATGTCTGGCTGGCCCGCCACACCAAGACCGAGGCCCAAAGGGTGTTCAAATTCGCCGAAGCGGCGGATCGGCTGCGCAGTCTCAAACGCGAGGCGGCGCTGTCGCGGCTGGTCACCATGGGGCTGGGCCCCGAGGCGCCGGTTCCGCTGCTGCTGGAGTGGAATTTCGAAGAGGCCCCCTATTTCCTCGAATACGCCTTTGGCGGCGATGATCTGACGGTGTGGGCGAATGCGGCCGGCGGCCTGGGCCAGATATCGCTTGAGCAGCGCATCGGGGTGGCGGCCCGGGCGTGCCGGGCGGTGGCGCAGATCCACGGCCTGGGGATTCTGCACAAGGACCTGAAGCCGGAGAATATTCTGCTGGAGGAGGACGCCTCCGGCCTGCGCCTGCGACTTGCGGATCTGGGCAGCGGGCGGCTGCTGGATGACGCCCTGCTGGACAGTCTTCGCATCAGTGACCCGGCCGTGCTGGAGGCCTCACCCGGGATGGACGATTCGCGCTCCGGCACCCTGGCCTATCGGGCGCCCGAGGTGGCGGCCGGCGCGGCCCCGACGGCGCAGAGCGACATCTATGCGCTGGGGCTGATCCTGTATCAGCTGGTTGTGGGCGATTTTCAGCGCCCCCTGGCGCCGGGCTGGGAAGCCGACATCAAAGACCCGGTTCTGCGCGAGGACATCGCCCTGGCGTCCGAAGGGGTGCCGAGCCGGAGGTTGGCGAGTGCGGCCGACCTCGCGGACCGGCTCGAGACGCTGGATGAGCGGCGCAAGGCCGCCGCCGTCGCGGCGGAACGCGCGGCCTGGCTGGAGGCCCAGGAGGCGGCGGAGGCCCGACGTTCGGCCCGCCGGCCCTGGATCCTGGCCGCCGTCGCCAGCCTGGCCGCCGGTCTGGTCTTCAGTCTCGCCTTCGCCTTCTACGCCCTGCACCAGCGCAACGAGGCGCTGGCCGCGCAGCGGATCTCCGAGGCCAGTTACCGATTTATCGCCGAAGACGTGCTGGCCAGCGTGAACCCCAATGAGGCGGCGTCCGCCGAGGAAACCCTGGTGGAGGCGATTATCCGCTCGGCCGAAACGATCGGACAGAGGTTCGAGGACGACCCCCTGGTTGCGGCCTATCTTTACGGCATTCTGGGGCGCGCCTTCGACCTTCGCTCGGACTACACCAACGCCTTCCGTTACTATGAGGAAGCGCAGCGCAGCTATGTGCGCGCCGGTGCCGGCGGCAGCGCCGAGGCCCTGAACACCCGCCTGCAGTTCGCCGGGGCGCTGGCGCTGTCGACCCAGCCCGGCAGCCTGGAGCGGGCCCGGTCGATCGTCGCCGATGTGGAGCAGCTGTCCGCGGGAGGACAGCGGCTGGAGCCGGAGACGCGGGTCTGGTTGAATTCGGCGCAAGGGATGATCGCCCTGGTGGGCGAAGATGTTCCGGTCTCGCGCGATCATTTCCAGCGGGCCTATTAAGGCGCCCGCCAACTGCCGCAGACGTTTTCCGAGCGGCAGATCCTCAATTTCGGACAGCGCTACGCCTTCAGCCTGATCCGCCTGGGCGAGGGACCGCAGGCCGAGGCGGCGTTTGTCGAGCTGGTGGACGGCATGACCGAGCTGGTGGGGCCGGATCATCCCGATACGCTGCTGCTGCGCCTCAAGCGGGCGCAGACCTATCTGATCCAGCAACGGTTCGACGATGTCATTACCGACCTGGACCGGCTGATGCCGTTGCTGGAAGAGCGGCTGGGCGATGACCATCGCCTGACGCTGCTGGCGCTGGCGGCGCGACAGCAGGCGCTCGGCGCGGTGGGACGCTATGACCAGGCGGCGGCCGACGGCGAGCGCCTGTGGCGGGCCGCGGCTGCAAAGGACGGAGCCAGCTCCTTCGCGGCGGTGGCGGGACGGACCGACACCGGGGTTTCCCAGTGCCGGGCGGGCCAGCTTCAGACGGGTGCCGACAATATCAGCGCGGCGCTGGAGGCCCTGCGCACGGAGCTGGCGGGGCGTGAGGTGCTGGAGGGTGCGCTTCGGGCGGCGCTGGCCGACTGCTACATCGGCATGGGCCGTTATGGGGCGGCGCGCGATCTGTTGCAGGACATCGATCGGGTCGGCGTCAATCAGCTGGTCGGGGACCCCAGTTGGGGTTTCCAGGTCGATCTGGCGCTGGCGGAGATCGCTC
The DNA here is from genome assembly GCA_020852035.1 of Caulobacteraceae bacterium. GTDB lineage: Bacteria > Pseudomonadota > Alphaproteobacteria > Caulobacterales > Caulobacteraceae > Phenylobacterium. The sequence goes on along the minus strand of JADZBR010000322.1, from coordinate 1,504 downwards.
TGGGCGAGGGCGATGTCGAGCTGGCGGGGCGCCATTTCACGCAGGCGCGCGAACCCCTGTCGTCGGCCCAGGACATCTTTGTTCGCCAGCGTCTGGAGCGGATGGCGGCGGCGCTGGAGGAGTGATCACAGCCCGGCGCGCCTAGAGCAGGGCTCAAGGCGATTCAGACAGAACGAGCCGTGCTCCAGCATTTTGAGTCGCGCGTTTTGATCCGATAACCGGTTCCCACTTATCGGAACGCGCTCAGCCCGGCCACAGCCAGGCTGCCCCGCGTACGCCCGAGGAATCGCCGTGGTCGGCGCGGCGGACATGGGTGGTGACGACGTCGGAGAAGACGTGGGGCCTGAGCGCATCGAAGGCACCGTCGACGATCTCGGGCACATTGGACAGGCCGCCGGCGATGACGATGACCTCCGGGTCGATCAGATTGACAACCATCGCCAGGCCGCGGCCCAGCCGGTCGCGGTGACGATCCAGGCTGGCCTCGGCGGCGGGATCGCCGGCACGCGCAGCGGCGATGACGTCGTGGGCGGTCAGGCTCTGGCCGGTGGCGGCGGCGTGGTCGCGGGCCAGGCCTGAGCCGGAAATCCAGGTCTCCAGACAGTTGCGGCGACCGCACCAGCAGGTGCTGTCCTCATCGGCGCGGGCGGCGGGCAGGGGGATGTGGCCCCATTCGCCGGCCAGGCCGTTCTGGCCCTCGATCAGCCGGCCGTCGATGACCAGGCCGCCGCCGCAGCCGGTGCCGATGATGACGCCGAACACCGACCGGGCCTCCCGTCCGGCACCGTCGGTGGCCTCCGACAGGGCCATGCAGTTGGCGTCATTGGCCATACGCACCGGGCGGCCCAGGCGATGTTCGAGATCGCGCCCCAGGGTGCGGCCGTTCATCCAGGTGGAGTTGGCGTTGCGGATCAGGCCGGTCGCGGGGGACGGCGAGCCGGGAATGCCGATGCCGAGCCGGTCAAAGCTGTGGCCGGTCGCCGTCTCGGCGGCGTCGACCAGGCCGGCGATGGCCTCAAGCATGGCGTCATAGTCACGCGGATTGGGCACGCGCCGCCGGTCGACGAATCGGCCTTCGGCATCGAGTACCGCCGCCTCGATCTTGGTGCCGCCCAGATCGATACCGATCCGCAGGTTGGGATTCATGCTGCAACGCCCCTTTAAGCATTCCTGTTCACGATGACGGCGACCTCTTTTACCTGGGCCTTCTCATGTTTCAGATCATCGGTATTATCATGCTTTTCGCCATGGTGTTCGGCAGCTATGTGCTGGCGGGCGGCAAGTTCGGCGTGATCCTGCACGCCCTGCCGCACGAGATGATGGCCATCGGCGGTGCCGCCGTCGCCGCCTTCCTGATCTCGAACTCCGCGACAGTGATCAAGAAGACCCTGGGCGGCCTGGGCAAGGCCTTCGCCGGCCCGAAATGGAAGGCGGGGGACTACAAGGACCTGCTTTCGCTGTTGTTCATGCTGACCAAGACCATGAAGTCCAAGGGCGTCATCGC
>JADZBR010000321.1 GCA_020852035.1 Caulobacteraceae bacterium | reverse complement strand
CTCGATCGCCTGATCGCCTTCGACACCACCTCCCGTGGCTCGAACCTTGCGCTGATCGAGTGGGTGGAGGCTTACCTCGCGGGCCACGGCGTGGCCTCGCGCCGCGTCGCCAACACCGACGGCTCCAAGGCGAACCTCCTGGCCACCGTCGGCCCGGACGTGGCGGGCGGCGTCGTGCTGTCCGGCCACACCGATGTGGTGCCGGTCGATGGCCAGCCCTGGACCTCCGAGCCCTTCCGGCTGACCGACAAGGGCGACGGCAAGCTCTACGGCCGCGGCACCTGCGACATGAAGGGCTTCATCGCCCTCTCCCTCGCCGCCGTGCCGGACCTCTTGGCCGCCAACCCCGCGCGACCCGCCCACCTGGCCTTCACCTACGACGAGGAGGTCGGCTGCCTGGGCGCGCCCGACCTGATCCGCGCCCTGGTCGCCGACTTTCCCCGCCCGCGCCTGGTGGTGGTCGGCGAGCCCACCGACATGCAGGCGGTCAGCGGCCACAAGGGCATCGCCACCTGGACGGTCACCGTCACCGGCAAGGAGGCGCACTCCAGCCAGACGCACCTGGGCGCCTCGGCGATCATGGTGGCGGTCGACCTGATGACCGAGCTGAAGGCCCTGGCCGACAAGCTGGAGCGTGAGGCCGATCCCGCCTCGGCCTTCACCCCCAAGCACGCCACCCTGACCATCGGGGTCATCCACGGCGGCACGGCCGGCAACATCCTGGCCCGCGAATGCCGCTTCCTGTTCGACCTGCGAACCCCGCCTGGCATGGACCCGCAAGCCGTTCTCGCCGGATTCTTCCAGACCTGCGCCGCCGCCGACGCGGCCTTGAAGCGCCAGTGGGGGCCGGAGGTCGGCGTCCACGTCCACCGCCGCTCCGCGACGCCGGCCCTGTCGCCGGAGCCGAACGGCGAGGCCGAGGCTTTCGCCCGGCGCCTGGCCGGCGACAACGGGCCGGCCCGCGTGGTGCCCTACGCCGCCGAGGCCGGCCAGTTCCAGGAGGCGGGGTTCTCGACGGTGATCTGCGGCCCCGGCTCCATCGACCAGGCCCACCAAGCCGACGAGTTCGTCGAGATCGTCCAGATGCAGCGCGGCGCGGCCTTCATGGGCCGTCTGGTCGAGGCCCTGTCAGCGGCTGGATGAACACCCGGCGCTTCCAGAGGCCGATGGGGCTCCAGGTCATCGCCCGCGCGATCTCCGCCGACGACACCTTGCGCTGCGCCTGAGCGATCTTCCGCCGCCGCCAGGCCTCCGGCAGGCCGCGCACCCCGGCCATGAACCCCCGCCAGGGCGCAGCAGCCTCGCCGTGGCGCAGGTGGCTGATGAACAGCACCACCGTCGTCGCCAGGTGCAGCGGCAGGGTCAGCCAGAAGAGCACAGGTGGGGTGTCCTTGATGAACACCCAGAAGCGGTTGCGCGTGCCGTGGAAGCGGGCGAACTCCGAGGAGGGCCCGCCGGACGACGCCGAGCCGACGTGAGCCACCTCGGCCTCGGGCACGATCAGGGTGCGCTCGCCGCGCAGCCGCAGGCGATAGCCGAGGTCGACGTCCTCGCAGTAGCAGAACAGCCACTCGTCGAGGCCGCCCATAGAAAGGAACAGCTCGCGGTCGATCAGCATCGCTCCGCCGCAGGCCGAGAACACCTCGCCCTCCGGCACGGGGCCGGGGTCGGTCTGGCCATAGCCGCCCCGGAACGCGAAGCCGGTCAGCGACATCACATCCCCGAGCCCGTCGAGAATCGTCAGATCGTCCGCCATCCTCTGGCGGGAGGCGAAGCAGCGGATGTCCGGATGCGCGTCCGCCGCCGCGAGCAGCTTCTCCAGCCAGTCGGGCGCGGCGTAGGCGTCCGGATTGAGCAGCGCCAGCCAGCGCCCCTCGGCCCGCGCCGCCGCCCGGTTCACGCCCGCCGCGAAGCCGAGGTTCTCGTTGTTGGCGATCAGCCGGATCGACGGATCGGCCGCCGCCGCGTCGGGCGCGCCGCCGTCCGTGCCGTTGTCGGAGAGGATCACCTCGAAGTCGGCCGTCGTCTGGCCGCGCAACGCCTCCAGGCAGCGGGGAAGGGTGCCCGCGCTGCGGTAGGTGACGACGATCACGCTGACCAGAGGCTTGCCATCGGCGCCCGCGCGCGCCATCGCAGGGGCCTCGGCCACCGGAGTTTCCATGCTGGACGTCAAACCGCTCGCCATTCCTGAGGTGCTGCTTATCACGCCGAGGCGGCATGGCGATGCGCGCGGCTGGTTCGCCGAGACCTGGAGCCGCAAGGCCTATGCGGCGGCGGGCGTGACCAACGACTTCGTGCAGGATAACCAGGCCTACAACGCCCGGGCCGGCACCCTGCGCGGCGTCCACTTCCAGCGCGCGCCCCACGCCCAGGCCAAGCTGGTGCGGGTGCTCAAGGGGGCGATCCTCGACGTGGCAGTGGACCTGCGCGCCGGCTCGCCGAGTTTCGGTCGCTGGGTGGCCGCCGAGCTCACCGCCGAGCGCGGCGAACAGCTCCTGGTCCCGCGCGGCTTCGGCCACGCCTACCAGACGCTCACCGACGACTGCGAGCTGGCCTACAAGGTCGATGGCGACTACGCGCCGGAGCTGGAGGGCGGGGTGATCTGGAACGATCCGGACCTGGCCGTCGCCTGGCCGCTTGAGCCGACGTCGCTGTCCGACAAGGACAAGGCGTTGGGGCCGCTCGCAAACCTGCAACCGCTGGAACCCTGAGCCCCTCCCCGCTCATCCCCGCGAAAGCGGGGACCCAGGCTTTTTGCCTCCCCACGCCCCAGCCCTTCGATAAAACACCTGGGTCCCCGCTTTCGCGGGGATGAGCGGAATGTGGAGCGAATACGATGGGCAGGGTCGCGGGCAAGAAGGCCTTCATCACCGGCGCAGCGCAGGGGCTCGGCGCGGCGGCCGCCCGCCGGCTGGCCGAGGAAGGCGCCAAGGTCAGCCTGGCCGACATCAACCACGAGGGCGCCAAGCGCGTCGCCGCCGAGATCGACGCCGCGCACGGCGCCGGCACAGCCTTCGCCTTCCCGCTGGACGTGACCAGGGAAGACCAGTGGATCTACGCCCTCGAGGAGGCCGACGCCGCCATGGGCGGCCTCTCGGTGCTGGTCAACAACGCCGGCATCTCCAGAGGCGGCAACATCGAACAGCTCTCCTACGAGGACTGGAAGCTGGTGATGAGCGTCAACGTCGACTCGGTGTTCCTGGGGACCAAGCACGCCCTGAAGTACCTGCGGCAGAACCCGCCGGGCTCGATCGTCAACATCTCCTCGATCGCCGGCCTGATCGCGGCGCACAACTCACCGGTCTACAACGCTTCGAAGGCGGCGGTCTGGCTGCTGTCCAAGGGCATCGCCCTGCACTGCGCCAAGCAGGGCGTCGATGTGCGCTCCAACTCCATCCACCCGACCTATATCGACACCCCCATCCTAGACCCCCTGCGCCAGACCTTCGGCAAGGAGGAGGCCGAGGCCAAGCTCGGCCGCCAGGTGCCGCTGGGCCACATCGGCGAGCCGGCCGACATCGCCAACGCCGTGCTCTACCTGGCCAGCGACGAGAGCAAGTTCATGACCGGCGCGGAGCTGAAGCTCGACGGCGGCATCTCGGCGATGTGAGGGGCGTTCAGTCGCCCTCTTCCTCGTCCTCGTAGCCGACCAGGGCGAGGGCCCGCGCGGGGATGCCGTTCAGCTCCGCCCAGCGGACCAGGGCTTCCTCGCGGCCGTGGGTGATCCAGAGTTCGCCGGGACGGATCTCCTCCACCGTGGCGGTCAGTTCGTCCCAGTCGGCGTGGTCGGAGATGATCAGCGGCAGCTCGACGCCGCGTTGGCGAGCCCGGGCGCGCACCCGCATCCAGCCGGAGGCGAAGGCCCCCACCGGGTCGGCGAACCGGCGGCTCCAGCGGTCGGCCAGCGCCGATGGCGGGGCGACGACGATCTCGCCGGCGAAGTCGGCCTTGCTCTGGGCGGAGGTAGCCGGGGCCAGCGGGCCGAGATCCACGCCGTACGCCTCGTAGAGCCGGTTCAGCCGCTCCAGGGCGCCGTGGACGGAGATGGTCTTCTCCCACCCGGCCTCGCGCAGCAGTCGGATGATCCGCTGCGCCTTGCCGAGCGCATAGGCGCCGATCATGTGGGTGCGCTCGGGGAACTGCGCGATCGAGCGCAGGACCTTGGCGATCTCGCCGGCGTCGTCCGGATGGCGGAACACCGGCAGGCCGAAGGTGGCCTCGGAGATGAAGACGTCGCAGGGGACGGGCTCGAACG
>JADZBR010000320.1 GCA_020852035.1 Caulobacteraceae bacterium | reverse complement strand
TCAGGTTAAGGGCCCCGGCGATCCAGCGGCCCTCGCGCCGGGCCATCACCAGCAGCACCTGGTCGGCCATCCGCGCGCCGAGCTCCGAGAAGAAGGCGCGGGTCAGGTAGGGCCGCCCCCACTTGCGCGAGCCGGTGTCCAGGTAGAAGCCGAAGAAGGCGTCCCAATGGTCTTCGCAGAGGTCGGCGCCGGTGAGCCGCAGGATCTCCAGCCCGGCCTGCGCCTCGCGCCGTTCGCGGCGGATCGTCTTGCGCCGGCCGGAGGAGAGGGCCGCGAGAAAGTCCTCGAAGCTCGCATAGCCCGGGTTGCGCCAGTGGTACTGCTGGCCCTGGCGCAGGCCGACGCCCTGCTCGCCCAGCCACAGCCACTCGTCCTCGGTCGGGAAGTTGATGTGGAAGGAGGACGCGTCATAACGCTCGCAGAGGCTGGCCGCCCCGCCGAGCAGGTGGCCCCTCCCCTCGTCCGCCGGCGTGTCCGGCCGCAGCAGAAGGCGCGGGCCGGTGGCCGGCGTGAAGGGCGCCGCGCAGAGCAGCTTCGGGTAATAGCGCCCTCCGGCCCGCTCGTAGGCGTCGGCCCAGGCGTGGTCGAAGACATATTCGCCCTGGCTGTGGCTCTTCAGATAGAGCGGCATGACCGCGGCGATGCGGCCCGCCTCGTCCTCGACGGCCAGGTGCTGCGGCCCCCAGCCCTGGCGCTCGACGGCGCAGCCCGTCTCCTCCAGGGCGTCCAGGAAGTCGTAGCGGACGAAAGGGTTGCCGTAGTGCGCCGCGCAGGCGTCCCACGCCTCGCGGCCAATCTCGGCAATGCGGCGGTGGACGCTGACCGCCGGCTTCAGGGTCACGCTCGGAAGCCCTCGAAGATCAGATTGTCGCAATGGGCCTCGATGCGGTCCCATTGCGCCGGCTCGCGAACCGTCCAGGCGACCACCGGCATGCCCTTTTCCCGATAGTCGGCCGCCCGGGGGCAAGGCAGCATGTCGATGCTGAGCGCCAGGAAGTGCGGTCTCGCCACGGCCACGTGCTCAAGCCGCGCGAAAGCTTCGCGCTGGTCGGGAGCCAGGCCCTTGGGCCCCGGCGGGGCGTAGTCGTAGCTGTCGAGACCGCGCAGCACCCCGGGGTAGCGCTCGGCGAACCAGGCGTGGCTGTAGGGGTTGAAGCCGATCACGCAGAGCGGGCCGGCATGGTCGATGATCAGTTCGTGCACCCGCTGCTCCAGCGGGCCGACCTCGCCGTAGGGCGTCTTCAGCTCGACGTGGATCATGGCGCGGTGGCCGACCACCGCCAGGGTCTCGCGCAGGGTCGGGATGGTCTCGTCGGTTCCCGCCAGCGCCATCTGGGCGAGATCGGCCGCGGAATAATCGCTCACCCGACCAGGGCGGCCGGTCATCCGCTGCAGGGTCGAGTCATGGAACACCACGGCCTCGCCGTCGGCCGAGAGCTGCACGTCCAGTTCGATGCCGTAGCCGGTTGCACAGGCGGCCTGAAAGGCGGCGAGCGAGTTCTCCGGGGCCCCGTCCGGCGACCACAGGCCGCGGTGGGCGACCGGCGGGTCGAAGAGGAGCTCCCAGGCCTCGCCGAACCGCGCCTTCACTTCAGCGCCACCACCGCATCGACCTCGACGGCGAAGTTCATCGGCAGGCGGTAGACGCCCACCGCCGAGCGGGCGTGACGCCCGGCCTCGCCGAACACCTCGACCATCAGGTCCGAGCAGCCGTTCACCACCTGCGGGATCTCGAAGAAGGTCGGCCCGGCCTGCACGAAGCCGCCGAGCTTCACCACCCGCGCGATGCGGTCCAGGTCGCCGTCGGCGGCGGCGCTCATCTGCGCCAGCAGATTGATCCCGCAGAGCCGGGCGCCGCGCTTGGCCGTTTCCGGATCGACGTCCTCGCCGACCACGCCCTTGATCCCGCCGCCGGCGTCGATCGACACCTGGCCGGAGATGTGGACCAGGTTCCCGCTGCGGACGAACGGCACATAGTTGGCCACCGGGGCCACCGGTTGCGGCAGGGTCAGGCCGAGTTCGGCCAGGCGGTCAGCGATCTTCGACATAGGTTGGGGGTCTAAACCTTCCCCCAGGATGGGGGAAGTGGCCCGAAGGCGAAGCCGAGGGTCGATGGGGGAAGTTTGAGATGGGATTTCGGAGTCACCTCCCCCATCGACCCTCGCCGCTTCGCGACTTCCGGCCACTTCCCCCGTACCGGGGGAAGGATACGAAAAAGGCCCGGAGCGGCGCTCCGGGCCTCAATCACGCAAATTTGTCCGCGGCTTAGCGGGCGGCTTGCAGCTTCTCGACGGTCGCGGTGACGCGCTCGTTGAGCGGCTTCAGGCTGTCCTTCACCGAAGCGGTGACGGTTTCGCCGAGCTTGTTCATCTCGGCCATGTAGGCTTCGAGCGAGGTCTTGGCGAAGGCGGTCTGCAGTTCGACCACTTCCTGCACGCTCTTGGCGGCGGCGAGCGACTTGGCGGCGGCCACCTGGCCCTCGAACGCCTTCTTCGAATAGGCCATCGCCTGGGCGCCGACGGCTTCCGCACCCTTGGCGGCGGCGGTCACCGAAGCCACGACGGCTTCAAGGTTCTGCTTCGAATAGGTGTTGGCTTCGTTCAGCGCGGCGAGCGACTTCTCGACGGCGTCCTTGAAGGCTTGGTTGCCGGCGGTGGTGAACTGCTCGACGGTATCCTTGGCGGTCTGGGCGGCGGCCATGACGGTCTCCTTGAAAAGTTGTGCGGCGGGGGCGTCCGCGGGAGGGTGAGCGGCCCATGTGGGTCCGATTTCATGACCCTTGTCTCATGCTGCACTGCACAAGTCAACGAATTTTTGTGCACCGCACAATGACACTTTTGCGCCTGCGACAGATCGGCGCCTTCAACTTCCGTTTACCTTGGAGAAAGGTCCCCTAACGAATGCTACATGCTTCGCTAGGTGACTCGGGGTCGCCCCTTTCAAAAGCTTAAACCGACGGACGCCCATATGTACGGTTTCGCCCGCCGCCTTTCCGTTTCCATCGCCCTGGCCGCCACGGCGCTGACCGGCACGGTCACGCCGGCGAGCGCGCAGATACCCTATCTGCAGTTGCCGACGTCGGAGCCGAAGTACGCGGCGATCGTCATGGACGCCACGACCGGAGAGGTGCTGTACGACAAGCGCGCCGACAGCCCGCGCTATCCGGCCTCGATCACCAAGGTGATGACCCTCTACCTCACCTTCGAACAGCTGGCGTCCGGCAAGCTGCAGCTGGACGATCCGGTGATCATCTCGCCGCGCGCCGCCGCCCAGCCGCCGACCAAGATCGGCCTGCGGGCCGGCGAGACCATCAGCGTTCGTGACGCCATGTCGGCCCTGGCCACCAAGTCGGCCAACGATATCGCCGTGGCCCTGGCCGAAAAGATCGGCGGATCGGAAAGCCGGTTCGCCGCCCTGATGACGCTCAGGGCCCGCGAACTGGGCATGCTCAACACCCATTTCGCTAACGCTTCGGGGCTGCCCGACAGCCGGCAGATCTCGACCGCGCACGACATCGCCATCCTGTCGCGCGCGATCATGCGCGACTACCCGCAGTACTACAGCCTGTTCTCCACCCAGGAGTTCGCCTTCCGCGGCCAGACGATCCGCAACCACAACCGGCTCCTGGGCAAGGTCCCCGGCGTCGACGGCATCAAGACCGGCTTCACCAACGCCTCGGGCTACAACATCGCCGTCTCCGGCGTGCAGGATGGCCGGCGGCTGATCACCGTGGTGCTCGGCGGCTCCTCGGGCCGGGCCCGCGACAACAACGCCGAGCAGCTCCTGCTCACCGGCTTCGACGTCGCCCGCCGACGCGACCGCGGCGAGCACATCGAGCTGGCGACCGCCTTCGACGCTCCGCGCATGGGCCCCTATGTGACCCGCAGCACCGCCCAGGGCGACCGCGACGAGAAGAACATGGTCACCCTCGTCAAGCCGAAGACCCAGGCGGCCGTCCAGGCGGTGAGCAAGCCCAAGAAGCCGGCCGGCGAATGGACGGTGCAGGTCGGCGCCTTCAAGACCAGGAAGGAAGCCAACCAGCAGCTGTCGCTGGTGGCCAAGCGGTTCGACTATTTCGACGCCGGCAAGCGCGAGGCCAACAAGTCCGGCGATTTCTACCGCGCCCGCTTCGAGGGGCTGTCGGAAAGGCAGGCCAAGGACGGCTGCAAGGCCGTGAAGGCCAAGAAGATGCCCTGCATGGTCGTCTCGCCGGCCTGACGATCAGCGCTTTTTCAGCAACACGTCGCGCGCGGCGTTGAGCTGCGCGGCAAGGCCCTTGGAACCGCCGGCGTCCGGATGCGCCCGCTGCATCAAACGCACATAGGCCGCCTTGATCTCCGCCGGCGTGGCGTCCGGCGAGACTCCCAGGAGGTCGCGGGCCTCGGCCGCCGTCATGCCACCGCGCCCCTTCGCCACGCCAACGGCGTTGCGACGGACGGACGCGAGCAGGCCAAGGCCCATCACCGCCAGCACGATGCCCGTTCCCCAGAGCCCGCGCATCGCCACGAAGGCCGCCGCGGCGAATGCGGCCACGGCCAGGGCGCCCGCGCCGATCCGCCAGCCGCGCCCCAGATCAAACGGCCGCCCGCGTCCGATCCAGACGAAGAACGCCAGCGCCGCGCAGCCGAGCGCGAAATAGATCATGCAGTCGCTACTGCGCCGCCATCAGGCGGTCGCCGGCATGCTCGGACAGGCCCAGGGCGTGCATCAGCGCCCGCAGCTCCTGACGCGCCGCCACGTGCTGCAGCGACACCGCCACCGGCCGGATCTTCGAGGAGAGGTCGGCGATGGTCAGGCCGAACGGGAAGAGCTCGCGGTAGATCACCCGGTCGCGCAGGCCCGGCCCGACGCGGAAGCCGACACGGCGCGACAACGCCTGCACCCGCTCGTCCACCCGCTTGCGGTTGCGCGCCTCGGTGGAGGCCAGACGGTTGCGCAGCACCACCCAGTCGATGGAGCGCATCCGCGCCGCCGCCCGCTGCTTGCGGCACTCCCAGACGGTCTCGGAATAGAGGCTGGGCTTCACCAGATCGAGGCTGACCGGATCGACCGTGCCCAGCATGTCGAAGTCCACGAAGCTGTCGTTCATCGGCGTGACGATGAGGTCGGCCAGGCCGTGCGCGCGCCGCGACAGGGCGGTGTCGCCGCCGGGCGTGTCGACGATGATGAAGTCGGCGTCCGCCGCCGCCCGCTCGAATGCGGTCTCGAACAACGCCACGCTGGCGTCGTCGTTCGGCGAGAGCAGCGTCCGGGCCTCGTCCTCGGAGAGGCCGTTCACCGGCGAAGGCACATCCGCGCCGTTGGCCGCCAGCCAGCGTTGTCGGTTGGCGAAGAAGTGCGCCATCGACTGCTGGCGCACGTCGAGGTCGAAGACCACCACCCGCTGGCCGCCATGCGCCAGGGCGACGGCCAGGTGAATGGCCAGGGTGGACTTGCCCGCCCCGCCCTTCTCGTTGCCGACCACGATGACCTTGGACTCAGACACTAAGAACCCCCGACCCGATTCTCTCGGTCGGTAGCACGAGACGCCCTCGCCGGCCTTGCGTCAACGCGCCGCTCGCCGCAGGGAAGGCGCCGTCCACAAGGAGCCGCCGATGCCCGCCCCCTTGCCCGTCGTCCGCACCGTCGCCGAGTTGCGCGCGCAGGTCGCGGCCTGGCGATCCTCGGGCGAGCGCATCGGCCTTGTCCCCACGATGGGCGCCCTGCACGAGGGCCATCTGTCGCTGGTGGAGCTCGCCCGCGGGCAAGCCGCCCGGGTGATCGCCAGCGTCTTCGTGAACCCCACCCAGTTCGGGCCGAACGAGGACTTCGACGCCTATCCGCGCGGCGAGGCGCGCGACGCCGCGCTGCTGGCCGGCGCGGGCTGCGACCTGCTCTACGCGCCCACGGCGGACGAGATGTATCCGCAAGGGTTCGCCACCACGATAAACATATCCGGCGTCTCCGAACCGCTCGACGGCGCCGCGCGGCCGGGTCACTTCGCGGGCGTCGCGACGGTGGTGACCAAGCTCCTCACCCAGACCGCGCCGGATGTGGCGGTGTTCGGCGAGAAGGACTACCAGCAGCTCCTGGTCATCCGGCGCCTGGCGCGCGATCTCGACCTGCCGGTCGAGATCGTCGGCGCCCCTACCGCCCGCGCGCCGGACGGCCTCGCCCTCTCGTCGCGCAACGCCTACCTCTCCGCCGCCGCGCGGGAGGTCGCGCCCGCCCTGCACGCCGCCCTCAGGGACGCCGTCGCGCGCCTCGCCGAAGGCAAGACCGTCGAACAGGTGGAGCTCACCGGCCGCGCGGCGCTGGAGCGGGCCGGCTTCGGGCCGATTGACTATTTCGAGGTGCGGAACGCCGAGACCCTGCGGCGCTTCGAGGGCGCGCGGCCCGATGGCCCGGTGCGGCTGCTGGCGGCGGCGCGGCTCGGACGCACGCGCCTGATCGACAACATCGCCGGCTAGCGCCCTTCTCCCGCAGGGGGAGCAGGATCTCACCAGGCGCCGATCTCGCGCAGCTGGCGGGCCAGTTCCGGGGGCGCGGCGTCGTTGTCGTAGGTGGAGAGGTCCGGCGGCGCCTCGCGCTGCTGCAGATAGCGCCATCCCTGGAAGGCCCGCCTCGGGGTCGGGACGGTCAGGACGATCTCCGGCGAGACGGTGACCTCGCAGCGGGCGTTCACCCCCTCCCCGACCGTCTCGATCAGCTCGATCCTCTGGCGACAGAGGATCATCCCCTTGAACACCCGGTAGAGGCTGCCCCCGTCCATCAGCTCTGCGGCCCGCTTGGGCGTCTGGCGGGTGCGCATGATCCACTCATCGTGGCCGCTCGCGTGCCAGTCGACGAGGTCCTGCACGGTGTCGCAGCCGACGCAGAGCTTGATCATGTGAAGCGGCATGGCCCTTGAGCTACTCCGCTGCGGCGACCTTCGCCAGTGCGACCCCTTCGCTCACCTGATCGCCGGCGGCCACCGAGAGCTCGACCACCTCGCCGTCGAAGGGCGCCGCCAGCGCGTGCTCCATCTTCATGGCCTCAAGGACCATCAGCGTCTGGCCCTTGGCGACCTTGTCACCGGCCTGCACAGCCACCGACGAGACCTTGCCGGGCATCGGCGAGCGGATGACGCCATCGCCGGCCGCGCCGGCCGCGCCGGCCGTCCGCGGTGGGTCGAGGGTGAAGACGAAGACCTCCCCGGCATCGAAGACGACGATCTCGTCGTTCTCGCTCAACACCTCGCAGACCGCTTCGCTGGAGGCGTCCCCTTCCAGTTCGGCGCCGCCGAGATAGAGCCGAACCCCCGTGTGCGGCGCGGCGTTGAGCCGGAAGCCGGTAGCGCCGCCGAAGGCCGACCAGGGGCTCTCCACCACGAAGGGATCGTCGTCGAGCGCCGCGACGGCGGCGCTGGTCAGCACCTTCGCCGACGGTTCGGGCGTCGCGGCGAGCGCCTCGAGCCGCTGTTCGATGAAGCCGGTATGCACCTCGCCCGCCCGGAAGCCGGCGTCGGCGAGGGCGCGGGCCAGGAAGCCGGCGTTGGTCTTCACCGGCCAGACCTCGACGTCGCCGCAGGCTTCGGCCAGCAGAGCCGCCGCAGAAGCGCGATCCGCGGCGTGGGCGATCAGCTTGGCGATCATCGGATCGTAGTGCGGGCTGACCTCGCCGCCTTCCTCCACGGCGCTGTCGACACGGACGCTGTCCGGCGTCTCGAAGTGCGTCAGCGGGCCGATCGACGGCAGGAAGCCCGTCGCCGGGTTCTCCGCATAGAGGCGCGCCTCCACAGCGTGGCCGCTCATGGCGATCTCGTCCTGGGCCAGCGGCAGGGGCTCGCCCGAGGCGACGCGCAGCTGCCACTCCACCAGATCGAGCCCGGTGATCGCTTCGGTGACCGGGTGCTCCACCTGCAGGCGGGTGTTCATCTCCATGAACCAGATGCGGTCGGCCGAGAGGCCCGCCGAGGCGTCGGCGATGAACTCGATGGTGCCGGCGCCGACATAGTCCACCGCCCTGGCGGCATCGACGGCGGCCTGGCAGATGGCCGCGCGGACAGCCGCGTCCATCCCCGGCGCGGGCGCCTCCTCGATCACCTTCTGGTGGCGGCGCTGCAGCGAGCAGTCGCGCTCGAACAGGTGGACGACATTCCCATGCGTATCGCCGAACACCTGCACCTCGATGTGCCGTGGACGGGTGACATACTTCTCCAGCAGCACCCGGTCGTCGCCGAAGCTGGCCGCCGCCTCGCGCTGGCAGGAGGCGAGCGCGGCGAGGAAATCCGCCGCCGCCTCGACCTTGCGCATGCCCTTGCCGCCACCGCCGGCCACGGCCTTGATCAGCACGGGATAGCCGATGGCGTCG
>JADZBR010000319.1 GCA_020852035.1 Caulobacteraceae bacterium | reverse complement strand
GCAGAAGGTGCAGAACTTGTCGCAGCCCTCCTGCACGGTCAGGAACGCGGTCACGCCGGAGGGCGCGCGGGGGACGGTGAGGGCGTCGAACTTCTCCTCGGCGGCGAAGTCGGCGGCCAGGCGCTCGCCGCTGGCCCGGTGGGCTCTAGCGATCAGCTCGGGCAGCTGGTGATAGGCTTGCGGGCCGACCACCAGGTCGACGGCCGGCTGGCGGCGCAGGATCTCCTCGCCCTCCGCCTGGGCGACGCAGCCGGCGACGGCGATGGTCATCCGGCCGCCGTCCTCCGCCTTGGCCTGTTTCATCAGCTTGATCTGGCCGAGCTCTGAATAGACCTTCTCGGTGGCCTTCTCGCGGATGTGGCAGGTGTTCAGCACCACCAGGTCCGCGCCCTCCGGCTCGGGCGTGACCGCATAGCCCAGCGGGCGCAGGACGTCGGCCATGCGCTCGCTGTCGTAGACGTTCATCTGACAGCCGTAGGTCTTGATGTAGAGGCGCTTTGCGGGCGCGGTCTGGTTCATCGGCGGGTTATGGGTTCGTGGAGGCCGTGGCGCAACCATCTGGCCCTTCTCCCGCAAGGGGAGAAGGGACCTACTCCTCCACCGGCACGCCGTAGAGCTCCATCCGGTGGTCCACCAGCCTGTAGCCGAGCTTCTTGGCGATGGCGTGCTGCAGGGCCTCGATCTCCTCGTCGACGAACTCGACGATCTTGCCGGTCTTCATGTCGATGAGGTGGTCGTGGTGGGTCTCCGGCGCCTCCTCGTAGCGCGAGCGGCCGTCGCGCAGGTCGAGGCGCGAGATGATCCCCGCCTCCTCGAACAGCCGCACCGTGCGGTAGACCGTGGCGATGGAGATGTGCGGGTCCTCGGCGTGGGCGCGGCGATAGAGCTCCTCGACATCCGGGTGGTCGTGCGCCGCCGACAGCACGCGGGCGATCACCCGGCGCTGCTCGGTCATCCGCATGCCCTTTTCGATGCAGAGCTTTTCGATCCGGTCCAAGACGTCACGCTCCCTCGTGAACGGCGAGCATAGGCTTACGCCTGCGCGCTGTTAAGGCTACGGCGCAGTACGAGCGCGTCAACCGGGCGCCCGGCGCGGCGGTAGTAGCCCGCCCGGCGCCCGACCGGAACGAAGCCGGCCTTGGCGTAGAGGGCCCGGGCGGCGGCGTTGTCGTCCGCCACTTCGTGGAACAGGCTGTCGGCGCCGGCGGCGCCGGCGGCGACCACGGCCGCCGCGACCAGGGCGTCGCCCACGCCCCGGCGGCGGGCGACGGGGGCCACCGCGATGGTCAGCACCTCGCCCTCGCCGGCGACCGTGCGGACCAGGCTCATGCCGACCGCCGTTTCGGCCTCGACCAGCCAGGCCGCCACCCCGGGCCCGGCGAGGAGCGCGGCGATCTCGTCGGCGCTCCAGGGCGCGTCGAACGCCAGGGCGTGCACCGCCGCCAGCGCCTCGGCGTCGCCCGGCCCGGCCAGGCGCAGCCTCACGGCGAGGGCAGGCGCGCGTCCGGCGCGCGCAGGTAGAGCGGCTTCAGCGGCGCGGGGGGGCGGCTCGCGGCGATGCGGGCGACGGCGACCGGATCGGCGGCGTCCCGGGGGGCGATGTGCGCCGCCGGCAGGTCGTTGAACAAACCCGCGCCGGGGCCGACGAGGGTCACCCCCTCGCCCAGCGCCGCGATGGCCGCCCGCGCAGCGTCCGGCGAGGCGGCCACCGGCGTGGAGATCGTCCAGGCGAAGGTCTGCAGGTAGACCTGGTCGCGGCGGGCGTCGATCACGGCCGCCGCCGGGCGCTTGATCTCGAACGCCAGCGCCTCCAGCACGCCGACGCCGATCACCGGCCGGCCCAGCGCCGCGCCCAGCCCCTTGGCGAACGCCAGGCCGACCCTGAGGCCGGTGAACGAACCCGGACCGATCGTGACGCCGACGCGGTCCAGCGCGGCCGGCGCGACGCCGGCCTCGGCGAGGATTTCCCGGACCAGCACGGCGAGCCGTTCCTGATGCCCGCGCGCCATCGGCTCGGACCGGGCGGCGCGCACCGCCCCGTCGGCGACCACCGCCGCCGAGCAGGCGGTCAGGCAGGTGTCGAGCGCCAGGACGATCAAGCGGAGGGCGGCTGGGCCGCCTTCGCGGGCGGTGGCGGCTTGACCGGCGCCGCCGGCGGCGGCTGAACCACCGGCGCGCCGGCCGGCGGGGTCCAGACGATTTCGCGGATGAAAGCCTTTTCGGCCAGGGTCGCCGCCGGCGGGATGGTCGACTGGGTCCAGCCGGGGACGCCGAAGATGTAGCTGATCTGCGGCGTGTCCGGGCGGCGGCAGACGATCGCGCCAACGTCGCGGCCGATGCCGGCTTCGCAGTCGGCGGGGTCGAACTTCGCGTCCGCCCACCTGGCCATCAGCGCCTCGCCGTTCGGGCCGACCGCCTGGCCGGCGCTGATGCGCACCTCGCGATGGCCGGGCGAGGTCTCGATGATGGAAAGCCCCAGGGCGTCGCCCTGTTCAACGGCGATCTGCGGCCAGGTCTTGTCGCCGAAATGCAGGAAGCCGGGCTCTACCCGCGCCTCGGGGAACAGCGCCAGCACCGCCTCGCGCTCGAAGGGCGTCGCCGCCGAGAGCGGCCCGACGCCGCCGGGCGTGACCTTCAGTTCGCCCGAGGTCCACGGCTCCGCCGGCGGCGCGGCGGGCGCGGGCGCGACGGTGACCGGCGGCGGCGGGCGCTCGGCCGGCGCGTCGAGCGGCGGCGGCGGAGCGGCAGGTTCGCCGCAGGCGGCCAACAGCGCGAGGGCGAGGACGCTGGGCGCCAGGCTGCGGATCACAGGGTCTGCTCGACGCGGGTGACTTCCGGGACGTAGTGCTTGAGCATGTTCTCCACGCCCGCCTTCAGGGTGGCGGTGGAGGAGGGGCAGCCCGAACAGGCTCCCTTCATGTGCAGCCAGACCACGCCCGTATCGGGCTCGAAGCGGTTGAACAGGATGTCGCCGCCGTCCTGCGCCACGGCCGGGCGGATGCGGCTGTCGAGCAGATCCTTGATCTCGGCGACCACCTGGGCGGTCTCGCCCTCATAGGCGGTGGCGTCGTGACCTTCGGATTCCTGGGCCTCGGGGAAGAGGGGCCGGCCGGAGGTGTAGTGGTCCATGATGGCCGCCAGGATCGGCGCCTTCAGGTGCGGCCACTGGGCGTCCGGGAGCTTGCCGACGGTCACGAAGTCGGGGCCGTAGAACACCCGGTTCACCCCCTCGATCTGGAACAGGTCGGCGGCCAGCGGCGACGTGGCGGCGGCGTCCGCGTCGCGGAAGTCATGCACGCCGGAGGTCGAGACCTCGCGGCCGGGCAGGAACTTCAGGACCTCGGGGTTCGGAGTGGCTTCGGTCTGGATGAACATGGCGGTTGAGATGTGGCGCTTCTGGCCGCCGGTCGCAACCGTCCTTCTTCCTCGCGGGAGAAAGCCTACGCCAGGTCGGCGATCTCCTCGTCGGTCAGGTCGCCCGGCACCACGGTCACCGGCAGCTTGCGCGTTCCCCACTTCACCCCGTCCCTGGCGAGGGACGAGACCAGCGGCCCCGGCCCGCGCCCGCCGACGGCGGCGGCCATCACCAGGATCTTGATGGCCGGGTCGGCGGCGATCACCTCGCGCAGGGCGGTGCGGGTGTTGTCGGCGTGCTTGATGACGAACTCCGGCGGCTGGCCGGTCTCGGCGACCACGAAGTCGGCCAGCTTCTGCAGCACCTGCTCGGCCTCTTCGCGGGCCTGGCGCTCGATCTCCTCGCGTACGCCCGACCAGTGCTCGAAGACGGCGGGCTCGATGACGCGGAGGAGGGCGACGTGCCCGTCGGTGGAGCGCGCCCGGCGGCAGGCGAACTTCAGCGCCGCCTGGAACTCCGGGCTATCGTCGGCGACCACGAGGAACTTGCGCTGGCTCATCGGCGCGGACGGTGGCGGAGCGCCTTTCTCCGCGCAAGCGTTATGATCGTCGACGATGCGCGCATTCGCAGAGCTTCTCGACCGCCTGTCGCTGACGGCTTCGCGCAACGCCAAGCTGACCCTGGTGCGCGACTTCCTCAGCCAGCAGCCGGACCCGGAGCGGGGGTGGGCGCTGGCGGCGCTGACCGGGGACCTGGTGTTCGACGCGGCCAAGCCGGCTTTCATCCGCAAAGCCGTCGAGGCGCGGATGGACCCGCAGCTGTTCCGCTGGTCCTACGACTATGTGGGCGACCTGGCCGAGGCCGTGGCGCTGGTCTGGCCGGCCAAACCCGGCGCCAACCGCGAGCCGGAGCTGGGCGAGGTGGTCGACGCCCTGTCGGCCGCCAGCCGCGCCGAGGTGCAGGCGCTGATCGAACGCTGGCTGGACGCCCTGCCGGACGCGACGGACCGCTGGGCGCTGCTCAAGCTGCTGACCGGCGCGCTGCGGGTGGGCGTTTCGGCGCGGCTCGCCAAGCAGGCGTGCGCGGCGCTGGGCGGGGTGGACGTGGCCGAGATCGAGGAGGTCTGGCACGCGCTGCATCCGCCCTACGAGGACCTCTTCGCCTGGCTGGAGGGGCGCTCGGACCGGCCCTCGCCGGACGCGCCGGGGCGCTTTCGGCCGGTGATGCTGGCGCAGGCGATCGACGAGGCGGTGGATTTTCCCAAGCTCGACCCGGCCGACTACGCCGCCGAGTGGAAGTGGGACGGCATCCGCGTGCAGGCGGTGAACGAGGGCGGGGTGCGGCGGCTCTACAGCCGCAACGGCGACGACATCTCCAAGTCGTTTCCGGACGTGCTGGAGCTGCTGACGTTCGACGGCGCCATCGACGGCGAGCTGCTGGTGCTGCGCGAGGGGCGGGTGGCGAGCTTCGGCGACCTGCAGCAACGGCTGAACCGCAAGACCGTCGACGCCAAGGTCATGGCGGCGCATCCGGCCGGCATCCGCGCCTATGACCTGCTGGCCGAGAACGGCCTCGACACCCGCACCCTGCCCTTCGCCGAGCGCCGACAGCGGCTGGAGGCGTTTGTCTCGCGCCTCGATCAGCCGCGAATCGACCTGTCGCCGATGCAGCCGTTCGAGACCTGGGAGGAACTGGCCGCCCTGCGTCTCGATCCGCCGGCGGGCGATCCGCAGGCCGCCGAGGGGCTGATGCTGAAGCGCTGGGGGTCGATCTACGAGGCCGGGCGGCCGAAGGGGCCGTGGTTCAAGTGGAAGCGCGATCCGATGCTGATCGACGCGGTGCTGATGTACGCCCAGCGCGGGCACGGCAAGCGCTCGAGCTTCTACTCCGACTACACCTTCGGCGTCTGGCGCGAGGACGAGGCGGGGCAGAGGTCGCTGACGCCGGTCGGCAAGGCGTACTTCGGCTTCACGGACGAGGAGCTGAAGCGGATCGACAAGTTCGTGCGCGACAACACGATCGAACGCTTCGGCCCGGTGCGCTCGGTGCGGGCCGAGCCGCACTTCGGGCTGGTGTTCGAGGTGGCCTTCGAGGGGCTGCAGCGCTCGACGCGCCACAAGTCCGGCGTGGCCATGCGCTTTCCACGCATCAGCCGCATCCGCTGGGACAAGCCGGCCGGCGAGGCGGACGAGCTTTCGACGCTGGAGCGGATGCTGGAGAAGATCGAGGGGCGGTAGTCTCCCTTCCCCCCTCCAGGGGGAAGGGAACTAGGCCGAGGCCCCGCCCTTCGGCAGGACGCCGAGGAGCTCGATCCGGAAGATCAGCACGCTGTTGGGCGGGATCTCGCCGCCGCCGGCGCCCTCTTCGCCGTAGCCCTGCTCGGGCGGGACGTAGAGGGTCCATTCGTCGCCGGGGCGCATCTGCTGCAGGGCCTCGATCCAGGCGGGGATCAGGCCGTCGAGCGGCATCACCGCCGGTTCGCCGCGTTCGTAGGAGGAATCGAAGACGCGGCCGGAGACCAGCTTGCCCTCGTAGTGCACCTTGATCTCGTCGCCGGTCTTGGGCGGGACGCCGCTCGCCGGGCCGGACTTCACGACCTTGTACTGCACGCCGGACGGCAGGGTCTTCACGCCCTCGGCCCTGGCGTTCTCGGCCATGAACTTCTGCGCGGCGCCGAGGTTCTCGGCCTTCTCCCTGGCCGAGCCCTGGCCGCAGGCGGCGAGCAGGAGGGCGGCCGCGAGGGCCATGAAGAGACGCATCAGACAGCCCTCGGGGGATAACCGGCTTCGGAGAGCGCGCGCATGATCTCCTGGGTGTGCTGGGCGTCGCGGGTCTCGACCATGACGTCGAACTCCGCGCCCTTGGCGGGCACGTCCAGGGCCAGGCGGTTGTGCGCCACCTCGATGATGTTGGCGCCCATCTCGCCGATGATGCGGCTGACGTTGGCCAGCAGGCCCGGCCGGTCGTCGCCGATGATCCGCAGGGAGACGAGCCGCTCCTCGCGCACCAGTTCTCGGGTCAGCACCGAGGCCAGCAGGCGCGTGTCGATGTTGCCGCCGGTGATGATCAGGCCGCACTTCTTGCGCCGGAAGCGGTCCGGGTGGGCGAGCAGGGCGGCCAGCGAGCCGCCGCCGGCGCCCTCGGCCACCGTCTTCTCGACGTTGCAGTAGAGCGCCACGGCCTTCTCGAAGTGCGGCTCCTCGATCAGCAGCACCTCGTCGATCAGCGGCCGGGCGACGGCGTAGCTCAGGTCGCCCATCTGCTTGACGGCGATGCCCTCGGCGATGGTCTGGCCGCCGGCGACGGCGTTGTGGCCACGCATCTTGGCGGTGAAGGAAGGATACATCGCCGGCTCCAGGCCGATGACGCGCACATTGGAGTTCAGCGCCTTGGCCACCGTCGCGCAACCGGCGATCAGCCCGCCGCCGCCGACCGGGATCGGCAGCACCTCGAGGTCCGGCTGGTCCTCGAACATCTCCAGCGCCACCGTGCCCTGGCCGGCCATGACGTCGAGGTCGTTGAAGGGGTGCACGAAGACCAGGTCGCGGTCGTCGCGCACCTTCAGCGCATGCTCGGCCGCCTCGTCGTAGGTGTCGCCCTCGATCAGCACCTCGGCGCCGTGGGCTCTCGTCTGCTGCACCTTCACGAAGGGGGTGCCGCGCGGCATGACGATGGTCACCGGGATGCCAAGGCGCGCCGCGTGATACGACAGGCCCTGGCTGTGGTTGCCGGCCGACGCGGCGATGACGCCGCGCTTCTTCTCCGCCTCGGTCAGCTGCAGCAGCTTGTTGAGCGCCCCGCGCTCCTTGTAGGCGGCGGTGAACTGCAGGTTCTCGAACTTCACCCACACCTCGGCCCCGGTAATCTCGGACAGCGTCCGGGAATGCCGCAGGGGCGTCCGTTCGATGTGGCCGGCCAGCCGTTCGGCCGCGGCCCTGACGTCGTCGAGGGTGAGGGTCATGACGCAGCGGGCTCTAGAGCCCGGCGGGCTTCACCGCAACCCGCGCCACTGGTCCATGCGCCGCATGGCCTTGCCGGGAAGCTCCGAGACACGGCCCAGCGGCAGGGCCTCGGCGGCCTGGCGCACGCGGTAGGCGGCGGTCCTCACCAGGGTGGCGGGCGAGGGCACGCCGACGAAGCCGTGCCCCACGTCGCGCCCGGCGTTGGCCAGCTGCAGCTTGAAGCGCACCTCGCCGGGGCCGAGATCGAGGCGGCGGTAGGGGGTGGCCTCCATCCAGCGCAAGATGTCCTGGAACATCAGCATGCCGGGGGAGTAGCGCTCCAGGGCCGCGTCGTGGGCGATGATCCAGCAGTGCAGGCCGTCACGGCCGCGCAGGTTGAACTGCGCCGCCGCCAGCTCGCCAGCCACATGCAGGGTGAAGAGCGCGCCGCCGAAGTCCGGGTCGCGGCTCTCGAAGAGGTCGGCCAGCAGGGTGCGGGTCCAGGCGGGGGCGAAGATGTCGGTCTGGCGGGTGCGGCGCAGCTGGTCGCGCTTCCAGGCGATCAGCTGGTCGAAGTCGGTGGTGGCGCGCGAGACGGGGGTGAAGCGCACTTCGCCGAGCTCGCGCTCGATCTTGCGGCGCTTCTTGTCGATGTCCTTCAGCACGCTGGTGCCGGCCGCCCGGCGCTCGGCCTCGTAGGCGGCGTAGCTCTCGCCGATGTCGATGATGTGCGAGCGGCAGACACCGCGCATGTGCGGGGCGAAAGCGGCCTGGTCGGCGATCCAGTGTGTGAAGTCGAGGCGGTGCAGGCCGAGGCCCGCCACCAGCTCGCGCGGATCGACCGAGACCCCCGGCGCCAGCACCAGCCCCTGATAGTCGCACATCGGCGCCCCGGCCGGCAGGGCGGTGACCGCGCCCAGCTTCAGGCCGAGGAAACCCCGGGCCTCGCCGGCCTCGTGCAGCACCGCCACGCCCAGATGCGAGGGCGCACCGCGGTGCGCGCGCTCGACGGCGCGGACCCACTCGGGCGTCAGGAAGGCGGTGTCCAGCGCCGGGTCGGCCGCCTGCCAGGCCGCCCACAGCGCGGCCTGTTCGGCCGTCAGCTCTTCGGGGCGGATGAGGTCGATCTGCACGGGCGGGATGCGGGTCCGGCGACAGGGAGGCCAAGCCCATAACCCGTCAACCGTTTCCGCGAGGTTGCTTGGCGAAGGCGCGGGCGTGCTATCGGTCGGGCGATGAGCGCCTCTCTCGCCGCCGCCGCCGCCTTCGCCCGCCAGTGGCTGTTCGACGAGGCGCTGCCGCTCTGGGCCGAACGCGGGCTGGATCCGGCCGGCGGCTTCCACGACCAGCTCGACGACACCGGCCAGCCGGTGGCGGCGCCCAAGCGCGCGCGGGTGCAGGCCCG
>JADZBR010000318.1 GCA_020852035.1 Caulobacteraceae bacterium | reverse complement strand
CGACCAGCACGTGCCGGAAATCCACACCTCGATGATCGAGACCGCCGAGATCGTGGCCGACCGTTACAACGTCAGCCGCGAAGCCCAGGACGAATACGCCCTGCAATCGCAGCAGCGCACCGCCCAGGCCCAGTCGGAAGGCCGCTTTACGGCCGAGATCGCGCCGCTGGCCTCGGTGATGATGGTGCAGAACAAGGAGACCGGCGAGTTCTCCGAGAAGGAGGTCCGCCTGACCCTCGACGAGGGCAACCGTCCGCAGACCACCCTGGCCGACCTGCAGAAGCTGGCCCCGGTGTTCAAGGGCGGTCAGTACGTCAAGGAAGGCAAGTACGTCACCGCCGGCAACGCCTCGCAGCTGTCGGACGGCGCGGCCGCCGTGGTGCTGATGGAGGCCAAGGAGGCCAAGCGCCTGGGCCTTAAGCCCCTCGGCGCCTACCGCGGCATGGCCGTGGCCGGCTGCGGCCCCGAGGAGATGGGCATCGGCCCGGTGTTCGCGATCCCCAAGCTGCTCGAGCGCAACGGCCTGAAAGTGGACGACATCGACATGTGGGAGCTGAACGAGGCCTTCGCCTCGCAATGCCTCTACTGCCGCGACCACCTCGGCATCGACCCGGAGAAGTACAATGTCTCCGGCGGGGCCATCTCGATCGGCCACCCCTATGGCATGACTGGCGCGCGGGCGACTGGCCACGTTCTGCACGAGGGCAAGCGGCGCGGCGCCAAATACGGCGTCGTCACCATGTGCGTCGGCGGCGGCATGGGCGCGGCGGGGCTGTTCGAGATCTTCTGATCCGCGCCGTCACGGTGAGCGCGTGAAGGGCGTCGACCTGGAGTCGGCGCCCTTTTCGCATTCCGGGGGGGTTGGCATACCGGCGTCATACTGAATTTCGCCCGACGCCGTTCTTTGAAAATTATTGAAATACCCGTGATTTATTTCAGGGCCGACACGTGTGTTGCATAATCGCATCGCATCGAAGCATTGATGTGAGCCAAAGACCGTTTTGATCCCATAATTGGCTTGTCCTGACGCGGCGTGACCTTAAGGTCGCGGGCACGACCAGCTCCCGAGGCATTTAAGGGGGCGGCGCCAATTTGGGGAGGAACTATGAACCGCAAGGCTCTTTGCGGCGGCACGGCCGTCGCCACGCTTCTGGCTCTCACGGCATTCGCAAATCCAGCATTCGCCCAGGATGAGGCGGTCTCCGAGGTCGAGGAAGTCGTCGTCACCGGCTCCTTCATCGCCGGCACGCCGGAGGACGCGGCCCTGCCGGTCGACGTGATCGGCGAGCAGGAGCTGGAGAACCGCGGTTCGCCGTCGATGGTGCAGCTGATCAAGACCATCCCCTCGTCGGGTTCGGTGATCGGCGAGAACAACCGCTTCGGCGCCGGCAACGGCGCGGCCACCGTCAACCTGCGCAACCTCAACTCCGCGGCCACCGGCCCGCGCACCCTGGTGCTGTTCAACGGTCGCCGGCTGGCGACCTCGACCCGCGCCATCGGCAGCGTCGACGTCAACATGCTGCCGCAGTCGGCCATCGCCCGGGTGGAGGTGCTGAAGGACGGCGCCGCGGCCACCTACGGCTCGGACGCCATCGCCGGCGTGGTCAACTTCATCACCCGCAAGAGCTTCGACGGCCTGGAACTCACCGGCCAGTATCAGGCGATCGACGGCTCGGACGGCGACTGGGAGCTGGGCGCGGTCTGGGGCTGGCAGGGCGACCGGGTCAACCTGCTGGTTTCCGGCGACTATCGCGAACGTTCCGAAATGCCGGTGTTCGAGCGCGACTGGGCGATCCGCACCGGGCCGGAAGGCTATCTCCAGAACCCCACCGGCGGCTGGGCCGGCACCGGCAACCCGGGGGTCTACCAGTACGCCGGAACTCCGCCGGTCGGCTCGCCGGACACCGGTTTCACCTCATTCAACCCGACCGGCACCTTCACCGACATCGGCTGCGCGGCCAACGGCGGGGCGCCCTACATCATCGGCTCGGCGATCGTCAGCTCGACCAACTGCCTCTTCCAGTACACCAGCTTCGACAACCTGGTTGAAGACGAGCAGCAGTGGAAGATCTACGGCCAGCTCGACTTCGACGTCACCGACGACATCACGTTCCACGCCGAGGCGCTCTACGCCAACAACGAGACGCCCCTGCAAAGCTGGGCGATCACCGGCCCGAACCAGTCGCCGGCGCCGATGCTGGCCTCCGGCGCCTCGCCGGGCGGCGGCGTATCGCCGATTCCGATCCCGCCGACCAGCAACACGGCCGAACAGTCGCGCTTCTACATTCCGGCGGCGAACCCGGGCCTGCAGGCGCTGATCGGCCAGATCAACGCCGCCAACTGCACCGGCACCGTGCTGCCCTATGGCGTGGACGCGGCCACCTGCGCCGCCGGCCTGACCGCCGCGCGCAACGCCGTCGCCAGCGCGGGCCAATACGGCCTGGCGACCAGCGCCACCGGCTGGCGTCCGGTCGGCTTCGCCGGCAACCCCTATACCGAGGACGGCCACAGCCACTACACCTACCAGACCCAGACCTTCCGGGTGGTGGGCGGCTTCAACGGCCGGATCACCGACTGGCTGAAGTTCGATTCCTCGCTGACCTACCAGCAGATCGACTACGATTATAATCTGGTCGACACCTCGGTGAACCGGCTGCAGCTGGGCCTGCGCGGCTACGGCAGCCGGGCGGGCGATTCCAACCAGTGCGAGGCCGGCGAGACCAACAACTTCACCACCGGCGCCGGCAACGCCGCGCTGGGCTGCTACTGGTTCAACCCCTTCGCCAACGCCATCGCCGAGAGCACCGCCAACGTCGGGGCCAACCCGTTCTACATCGCCAACAGCACCATCCCCGGGTTCAACGACGCGGCCGCCAACCGCGGCGCGGTGTTCGACTGGATGGAGGAGGAGCAGCGCAACCACGTGGAGTCGCGACTCTTCGTGGCCGACCTGATCTTCAGCGGCGAGACGCCGTGGAAGCTGTGGGCGGAAGACAACGTCGCCTGGGCGGCCGGCGCGCAGTACCGCTACGACCGCATCGCCGCCAACCCGGACGATATCTACGACGCGAACGCGACGCCCTGCGTCGACTCGCCGCCGTTCGGCGACGGGGCGCCCTACTGCCCGACCACGGCGAACGGGCCGTTCCTGTTCAACGCCAACTTCCGGCCCTACGACCTCGACCGGAAGATCTACTCCGGCTTCGTGGAAACCCGCATCCCGATCCTCGACAACCTCGAGCTCACCCTGGCGGGCCGCTACGAGAAGTACGCGGGCGTCGGCGACACCTTCAACCCGAAGGCCAACGCCCGCTGGCAGGTGGTGGACTGGTTCGCCGTCCGCGGCTCGGTTGGCTCCACCTATCGGGCGCCGCGGGCCACCGACATCGACCCCAGCTTCGACCGCGGCCTGACCAACGCCTCGGGCACCTACCGGGCCAATGACACCTACGGCAACCCGGACCTGAAGCCGGAGAAGGCCAAGACCTTCTCGGTGGGCGCGGTGTTCGACTTCCCGAACTTCAACGCCACGGTCGACTACTGGAACTTCGACTTCAAGAACCAGCTGACGGTGGAAGCCACGGCCGACCTCCTGAACATCTTCTTCCCGGGCGGGGCGGCGACGGGGCTCTGCGACAACGCGGCCTATGACGCCATCGAGGCCCGCTTCACCTTCGTGCCGGGAAGCTGTCTGAAGACGGACATCCTTGGTTACCGCACCCAGTACATCAACGGCGGCAAGGTGGAGACCTCGGGCCTCGACTTCCAGGCCAACGTCGACTTCGGCGACGTGCTCGGCGGCGCCCTGACGGCCGGTGTCGACGGCACCTACCTGATCAAGTACGACGAAAGCCCCTATTCGGTGGAAGGCTTCCCGGTGTCCACCGGGGTGATCAAGCGGGCCGGCACCTACCGGGCCTCGATCTTCACCGGCTACAACCGCCTGCGGGCCAACGCCTACATCAACTACAGCCGCGGGCCGCACAACCTGCGCTGGCAGATGCGGCACGTCTCCTCGACGACCCACATCGAGTCGACGCCGATCGCCATCGCCCGCAACACCGGGCAACCGGAAGCGATGAAGATCGGCGAATACTGGCAGCATGACCTGACCTACCGGGTCGAGCTGCCGTGGGATGTGACCGCCTCGCTGACGGTCCAGAACATCTTCGACGAGGACCCGCCGTTCGCCATCGGCACCCAGTACAACTACGATCCGGGCAGCGGAAACCCGCTCGGCCGGGTGTTCGTGGTCAGCGCCAAGAAGCGCTTCTAACCCGCCGCGACCACCGCGGACGGCCTTTGGCGCCGGTCGGGCGAGAGCCCGGCCGGCGCTTGCCGTTTCAGCCAGGCCCGCGGCCGCCGAAGTCGGACAGCCGGTGTGGCCAAGCCGTTGTACACGAAAAAATCAGCAGCCCGGATTCCAGGTCACACTACCGAGCGCAGCCGCTTTTCCCAATCGAACCAATCTATTGAAAATCAACGAACATCGCTCTGTGAACCCTGTTCGGTTAATGCTGAAAACCTATATTTCGAAACGGCCATTTTGCCGCCGTTATGCTTCACGACTGAAAGAAACGGCTTGTGCAGGGGGCGGGCGCCCATAAGGTTCCGCCGCGTCACGCCGCAATCGTCCACCGCATAACGGGCGACGGCGTTACGGGGAGGATATTTCATGAACCGCAAAGCGCTTTGCGGCGGGACTGCGCTCGCCGCCCTATTTTCACTCGCAGCCTTCGCCACCCCCGCCCTCGCCCAGACCCGGCCGCCGGCCGACGTCGCCGAGGTCGAGGAGGTGGTGGTCACCGGCTCCTTCATCGCCGGCACGCCCGAGGACGCCGCCTTGCCGGTGGACGTCATCGGCGCCCAGGAACTCGTCCGGCAGGGCTCGCCGACCACCGTCAACCTGGTGAAGAACATCCCCTCGGCCCAGAGCTCGATCGGGGAATCCAACCGCTTCCTGGGCACCGCGGCCGGCACCGCCACGATCAACCTGCGCGGCTTCGGCTCGACGCGGACCCTGGTGCTGATGAACGGCCGTCGGATGGCCGATTCGCCCACCGCCATTGCTGGCGGCGCGGTGGACATCAACTTCATTCCCAACGCCGCCATCGGCCGCATCGAGATCCTGCGCGACGGTGCGGCGGCCACCTATGGTTCCGACGCGGTCGGCGGGGTGGTCAACTTCATCACCCGCAAGGATCTCGACGGGCTCGAGATCAGCGGCAACTACGCCTACATCGACGAATCCGGCGGCGACTACGACATCAACGCCGCCTACGGCTGGGTCGGCGACCGCGGCAATATCCTGCTGGCCGCCACCTATCGCCGCCGCTCGGAGCTGCAGACCACCGAGCGCGATTGGGCGCTTCGGCCGTTCGCGGAGAACTTCTTCGGCGGCTGGTCGACGGCTTCCAACCCCGGCGTCTTCACCACCGGCACCGCCGCGCAACTGGCGGCCGGGACCTTCTCGCAGTCGTTCCTCGACAACGGCTGTACGGAGATGGGCGGCACGCGGGTGTCGGCGGCCTCCGCGGCGGCCGGCTGCCGCTTCCAGTTCACCCAGTACGACAACCTGGTGAACGACGAATATCACTACCAGCTCTACGGCGAGGTGAACTTCGACCTCACCGACGACCTGAAGTTCCACGGCGAGGCGCTATGGGCCCGCCACGACGTGCCGCGCGAGCGGGTCTCGCCGGCGCAGTCGACCACGCAGTTCCCGAGCCCGATCATGGCCTCCGGTGGGTCGCCCGGCGGCGGGACCTCGCCCTATCCGGCGGTGGGGCTGAACCAGCAGTCGCGCTTCTACATCCCGCCGAACAACCCCGGGCTGGCAGCCTTCCTGGCGGCCAGTTGCCCCGCGCTGGGCGCCTCCATCTGCGCCAACGCCGCCGCCAACGGGGTGATCACCTCGCAGACCCAGTGGCGGCCGCAAGGGTTCGGCGGCAACCCGTTGTTCCCCGACGAGGAAGGCGCCGACATCCAGTCGCGCAAGGCCGAGGGCCTGCGGATCGCCGCCGGCCTGAAAGGCCGGATGTGGAACGACATCGGGTGGGATTTCGGCCTCACCTACATGCGCAACTATGGCCACACCCAGACGCCGGACATCTCGGTCACCCGCATGCAGCTTGCCATGCGCGGCCTGGGCGGCCCGGGCTGCGATCCGGCCACCGGCACGCCGGGCGCCGGGCCGTGCCACTGGTACAACCCCTTCTCCAACGGCAATCCCGGCAACGCCGCGCTCGGCCTCTCCAACCCGTTCTTCGTCGCCTCGGCGGCCAACGACGACCTGGAACTCTATGAATGGATGCGGGGCGGCGACAGCCTGATCGGCGAGACCTACTCCGAGCTGGCGGTGGCCGACCTGGTGTTCAACGGCGAGCTGCCCATCCAGCTCGGCGGCGGGGCGATCGGCTGGGCGGCCGGCGGACAGTTCCGCTGGGACCGCACACAGTTCAACCGTAACGCCGAGGCCGACATCGCCGCCACGCCGTGCATCGACGATGCGCCGTTCGGCGACGGCCTGCCGCTCTGCGCCGGCGGGACCGGCCCGTGGACCTTCTATGGGGCGACGGAGGAGTACGACATCGACCGCGAGGTCTACGCCGCCTTCGCCGAGGTGCGTCTGCCGATCCTGGAGAACCTCGAGGTCACCGGCGCCATCCGCTACGAGTACTACGGCGGCGCCTTCGGCTCGACCACCAACCCGAAGATCGCGGCCCGCTGGCAGGTCACCGATTGGCTGGCCCTGCGCGGCTCGGCCGGCACCACCTTCCGCGCCCCGCCGCAGACCATCCTGACGCCCGGGTCCAGCCGCGGCCTGGCGCAGTTCAACCTGCCGGGCGTCGGCGCGCTCTACCGGCCCGTGGACACCGCCAACAATCCGAACCTGGAGCCGGAGACCGCCAACACCTACAACGCCGGGCTGCTTATCGAGGCGGGCGGCTTCCGCGCCTCGGTCGACTACTTCCGGTTCGACTTCAAGGACGAGCTGACCACGGAGACGGCCGCCAGCCTGGTCTCCACCATGTTCCCCAGCGCGGACGATTCCACATGGCGTTGCGATGTGGCCGAGTTCCGTTCGCGGTTCACCTTCGCGGTCGACGCCGACCCCGTCGCGGACGACTGCTTGCCGGCCAACCTGCTGGGCGTGCGAACCAACTGGATCAACGGCCCGGACGTGAAGACGTCCGGCATCGACTTCTCGGTTTCCAACGCCTGGGACCAGCTTGTCTGGGACACCGACCTGCAGCTTGGCCTCGAGGGCACCTACACCTTTGAATACAAGCGCGGCGCCCTGGTCACGCTCGACGGCTTCACCATCGCCCAGCCGCTCGACCGGGCCGGTCTCTCCGAGCTGCTCAGCGCGTTCTACTCCTATCCGAAGCTGCGGGCCTCGGCCTGGGCCAACTTCCATCGCGGGCCGCACAACCTGCGTTGGACCACCCGGTTCAAGGAGGGCACGATCAACGTCATCACGGGCTTTGCGCCGCTCGGCACCCGCGATGAGATCACCCACGACATCGTCTATTCCGGCGAGTTGCCGTGGGACACGACGCTGACCCTGTCGGTCTTCAACATCTTCGACAAGGATCCGCCGTTCACGCGCAGCCAGTACAACTACGACTACACCAACGCGTCCTTCCTCGGCCGCGTCTTCCAGGTGGGGGTGAAGAAGCGCTTCTAGAGCATTTTCCGCCGAAGTGGATGCCGGTTCGGCGAAGAAAATGCTCTAATTTCAAAGAGTCTTGAGCGAAATCCGATTCAAGAGGATCGGATTTCGCTCTAGGACGGCGCTTCCTTCGCGGGGCGAGCGGCCGGGCCGGACGGGACCCGGCCGCTTTCTTTATTGTCAGGCGCTCCGCCGCGGGAAGACCCAGAAATAGGAGATGAGGAAGAGCGCCACCGTGTAGCTGGCCATGCCCGTGAACTGCGAGGCCGCGTGGCCCAGCGGCGCGTCTGGCAGCAGCGCGCGCGCGGCGCCCATCACAAGCTGGTTAAGGCCGAAGGCGGCCGCCACCGCCAGCAGGTAGCGCGGGCCGGCGCGGCGCACGCTGTCCTGCGAGCGGAACACGAAACCGCGGCTGAGGGCGAAGCTGATCAACAGGCCCACCGCATAGCCGCCGGCATTGGCCAGGAACGGGTTGAGATGCAGCCCCAGGTCCAGCGCCAGAATCACCGCATAGCCGACCGCGGTGTTGAGCACCCCTACCAGCCCATAGCGCACCGCCGCGCCCGTCAGCTCCTTCATGCCGGCTTGCGCGCCGCCAGCACGATCGACATGCCGAACGGCAGGTCGGCGTGCGCCAGCCAGCCCTTCTCGGCGCGGAAGACGCCGGTGAGCAACCCGTTCAGCCAGGCCGGCGGCATGGCGTCGTCCGGTTCGGTGGAGCCGGTCAGCTTCTTCACGGTCCGCTGCGCCCAGGCCGGCGCGAACAGCAGCGTATTGAAATAGCTAGCTTTCTCGACCTTGAGGCCGGCCGCCTCGAAGAGCCGGCGATAGTCGGAGCGCCGATAGCGCCGCTTGTGGTGGTGCAGCTCGTCGTGATGGCTCCACAGCCACTGATAGGCCGGCACGGCGGTGAGCATGGCGCCGCCGGGCTTCACCAGCCGGGCCAGGGCGGCGACCGAGGCGGCGTCCTCGTCCACATGCTCGATCACGTCGAAGGCGCAGACCAGGTCGAAGGCCCGCGGCTGGTATGGAAGGCCGTCGGGCAGCAGGCCGCCCTGCACCGCCACCCCGGTGCGCTCGGTCACATAGGCGCGGGAAGGGGCGTCCGGCTCCAGGGCCTCGACCGTTCCGAACTCTTGCAGCAGCGGGATGTTACCGCCGGCGCCGCAGCCGACCTCCAGGATGCGGGCGTCCGCCGGCAGGTTCAGGCGCCTCAGTTCCTGGCGCAGGATGTCGCGCCGGGCCACGAACCACCAGTGGTCCTGCTCCAGCTCCTTGATGCGGTCGTAGATGACCCGTTCCATCAGTCGAACCCGTAGCGCCCGTCGACAACGTAGAGCGGGCGGCCCTTCACCTCCTGATAGATGCGCGAGACGTATTCGCCGAGCGCGCCGATCGCCAGCATCTGCACCCCGAAGGAGAGCAGGATCAGCACCACGATCGACGGGTAGCCCGGCACGTCGCGCCCGTGGATCAGGGTCCGCGCGATCAGCGCCAGGGCGGCCAGGACCGCGCCCACGCCGGCCGCCGCGCCGACATAGCTCCACACCCGGATCGGCAGGCTGGAGAACGAGGTCAGGCCATCGAGCGCGAAGTTCCAGAGCCGCCAGTAACGGAACGAGGTCTGCCCCGCCGCGCGCGCCGGGCGCACATAGTCGACGCCGACCTGCCTGAACCCGACCCAGGCGAAGAGGCCCTTCATGAAGCGGTTGCGCTCGGGCAGCTGTTTCAGCACCTCCACCACCCGCCGGTCCATCAGCCGGCAGTCGCCGGCGTTGTAGGGCCTCGGCACGTCGGAGATGCGGTTGAACAGCCGGTAGAAGTTGTGCGAGGTCCAGCGCTTCAGCGCCGTGTCGGCTGAGCGGTCGACGCGCACGCCGTAGACCACGTCGTAGCCCTCGCGCCACTTGGCGATGAACTCGGCGATCAACTCCGGCGGGTCCTGCAGGTCGACGTCGATCGGCACGACGAGGTCTCCGGTGCAGGCGTCGAGGCCCGCGGAGAGGGCGACCTCCTTGCCGAAGTTGCGCGACAGGTTGACGATCTTGATGCGCGGATCGCCGGCCCGGTGGGCCAGCATCACCGCCAGGCTGGCGTCGCGGCTGCCGTCGTTGACGCAGACGATCTCGTAGTCGGGATGGACCGCGTCGAGCGCCTCGCGAAGGCGCTGGTAGAACAGCGGCAGCACCGGCTCTTCGTTATGCACCGGGGCGATGATCGACAGCCGCTTGCCGGCGATCTCGCGCGGGGCGGGGGGCGTGGCGTCGGTCAGGGGCGTCGGGCTCCGGTGGTGCTTGCGCGCTTGTGGCGTCGATGCGCCCGGCGCGCAAGCCGGCGTTTTGGCGCGTCTCAGGCGCGCACGAAGAGGAACCCGAGCCCGCCGAACAGGCCGTTGAGCGTCAGCAGCGCGGCTGAGAGGATCACCGCCAGCTGCAGGAGCTGCTCACGGCGCAGGAGCAGCGCCAGGCCGACGAAGGCGGGGAAGCAGGTGGACAGATGCTTGCCGATGACGAACACCCCGTGGTTGCTGAAGGTGAGCCCCACGTAGAGCGCCACATAGCCGGCGAAGACGAACCGTCGTTTCGCCAGCAGCGCGGCCAGGCCCAGGGCCGCGGCGAAGAAGGCCAGCCAGTTCAGCAGCACCGGATCCCAGCCGCCGCGGCCGACCAGCATCGGATGGGCGAAGAGGTCGCGCCAGTGCTGGCCGGGCGTCACCAGGAACTTCGCGCCCCAGGCCGACTGGATCTTCGCCCACGCGAACGGATCGCCGGTGAGGCCCCAGAGGTGCAGGCTCATGAACACCAGCCCGCTGGCCGGGGCGGCGAGCAGGACGATCGTGCTCGGTCGCAGCTGGCTCAGCACGTCCTTCAGATCGAGCCGCGGGCGCCGCCGCCAGGCTTCGGGCAGCAACAGCAGCGAGAGCAGGAAGGCGTTCGGCTTGGCCAGGCCCGCGACGGCGGCGGCGATGGCCGCGTCCCAGCGCCGGCCGCGCTGGGCCAGCCAGAGGGCGAGGACCGAGAAGAAGAGCAGGAAGGGTTCCGGCCGGAACTGCGAAATGGAGAAGGAGAAGGGGAAATAGGCGACCAGCAGCGCCGCGGCCGTGGCGGTCTTCTCGTCGGTGGCCCGCCGCAGGTAGGCGAACAGCAGCCCGATCGATCCCAGGAACGCCGCATGGGCGGCCAGGAACTGGAGCTCCGGCCGTTCGACGAGGCGGATCAGCAGCGGGTGCAGCGGGAAGAAGGCCCAGTTGTGCTCCATGTCGGCGGCGAAGGGCGCGGCGTCGTAGCCGCGCCGGGCGACCAGCCTGTACCAGCCGAAGTCTCCATAGCTGACCGCGCTTTCGGCCAGATGGTCGATGACCGCCGCCAGCCCCGGCCAGGGGCGCTCGCGGCCCGGATCGAGGCCCTGTTCCCGGAAGACCGCGCCGAACACGAAGGCCAGGTCGAAGAGAACCCGCGACAGGAGCGCGTGCGCCAGCACCGGCGCCAAGGCCAGGGCGGGCCCTGGGGATCGGGACGAGGGGGCGTGCGCCGCTGGCGCCGTCATGGCGATGTTCAGGACCCGATGAAGCGGCTAAGGCTGGTCGCCCGATGCAGGGCTTGCAGGGCCGAGGGTATGGCAAGGGCGTGGCGGTGCAAAGCGGCTTGTCGGCGGGTCTGAACGCCCTGCGCCAGCCCGCCGCCCTGGCCGTCCTGGCGGGCCTGGCGCTTGCGGCCGGGCTGTTCCAGCTGGCCTTCGGCTGGGACTGGGCCTGCGCCGGCGCGGCCGTCTGGCGCGACCCGCCGGGGGCGCTCGCCGGCGCCCTGGCTGTCGGCGAGGCGATCTTCCGCGAGCCGTGGGTCTTCCCGCTGACCACCGCCCCCCGCATGCCCGGGCCGGAGCCGACGCTGGCCGTCGGCGCGGGCGCCGCGCCCTGGATGATCGCCGGGCTGAAGGCTTTGGCGCTCGACGGCGCCTTCAATCCGCTCGGACTCGGCCTCGCCCTGGCATGGCTGGCGCAGCCGGTGGCGATGGTGCTGCTGCTGCATGTCATGGGCGCCCGGCGCTGGAGCGTCCTGGCCGCGGGCGCGGGCCTGGCTCTGCTGCTCGTGCCCTGGCTGGCCCCACAGCCGTCCGCGCCGGCGGCGAGCGGCCATGCGGTGGTCATCCTCGCCCTGGCCGTGGCGGTCGCCAGCGCCCGCCGGGGCCTGACCCCGGGACGGGTGCTGATGTTCTGCGGGCTGATCGCCGCGGCGATGGGCCTGCACACCGCGCACGCCGCGCCGGTCGCCGCGCTGTTCGCCGCCGCGGCGGTCTCGGAGATCGCCCAGCACCGCGCGCGGGCCGCGCCGCGCGCCGCCGAGGGGGCGTTGCGCCTGGCCCTCGCCGCCGCCGCGGCCGCCTTCCTGCTCAGCGGCGGGATCGGCCCGGCGGCCCTGTCGCCCAGGGTCGCGGCGCCGGTCTATCCGGGGATCGGCGTCCTGCTGGCGCTCCTCGTCGCGATCGGGTTGACCCTCCGCGCCCAAGCCTGGCCCGAGCGTGCGGCCTGGCGCAGGTTCGCACCGCTCGCCGCCGCGCTCGCCGGGCTGGCGGCTTTCGAGCTCGCCGGGGCGCAGCTGTCCGGCCCGCCGGGCCGATTGCGGCTGGAGGCGGCGTATCTGGAAGCGCCCGCCTACGCGGCCCTGGCCCTGGCGCTGGTGGCGATCGAGACGGGGTGGCGACGCTGGACGCCCGCGGCGCTGGCGCTGGCGCTGGCCGTGCAGGCCGTCGACGCCGCGCCCGTGCTGACCGCCGGCCGCCGCGTCGCCTCGCCCGCGGTCAAGCTGGACGGCCTGGACGCCAGCGCCTGGGCCAGGCGGGCCTGGCTGCTGACGCCCGCCTGCCGGCCGCAACCCGGCGACCGCGGGCTGATGGACCGCCTGTCGCTGGCCGCCGTGCGCGGCGGCGGCGTGGCGCGGCGGGCGGCGGGCTGCGAGCTGCGGTGGGACATGCATGTTCCGGCCGGCCCGCACGACCCTCGGATCACCGTGCTGATGGACGAGGCCGCCATGCCGCCGGGACGCGACGACTGCCGGCGGCTGGCCGGATTCGCCGCCTGCGGGCGGGGCCTGACCCCCCGGGCGTCCGCCGCCCAGCTGGACCAGGCCTATGTCGAATCGTTCGCCGGCGGCCGCAACCTGGCGATCGGCCCCGGCTGGGGTCCGGCCGAGCCGACGGGCGTGTGGTCGTCGTCCAGGCTCGCGGGCCTGCTGCTGCTGATGCCCACCTACGCCGAGGGCGGGATCAGGCTGGAGTTCGACCTGGAGGGCTATCCCTCCGCCACGGGCGAACCGCGGCGGGTGGCTGTCGCGCAGGACAACGCTCGCAGGGTCCGCTGGCAGGTGCGCCCCGGCCCCGGCGTCTATCGCCTGGACAGTCCGCGCGGCCTGGCCCGGCCGGGCGAGCGGCTTGCCCTGGAGTTCTACATCGACAACCCCGCGCCGGTCGGCCCGGCCGCCGGCGAACCGCGCGCCCTCGGCGTCTTCCTCAAGCAGGTGCGGGTCTCGCCGCTGGCGGGCGGCCGAGCCGCGCCCTGACGCCACGTCCGGGCTCGACCCGGCCGTCGCGATCGGGAACAAGGGGGCGAAACCGTCGGGGATCGCCTGTGACCGAGCTGCCTTCAGAGGGCGTGGCCGCGCCGCGCCTGATCGACCTACCCGCGCGCGGCGGCGGCATGGCGGTGTTGGAATGGGGTCCGCCGGACCGGCCCGTCGATGTGCTGTGGTCGCACGCCAACGGCTTCAACGGCCGAACCTATACGAGCCTGCTGGCGCCGCTGGGCCGGACGCTGCGGGTGATGGCGATCGACCTGCGCGGCCACGGCGCGACCCGCCTGCCGACGCAGATGGAAGGCCGCACCAGCTGGCATGGGCTGCGCGACGATTTGCTGGCTCTGCTGGAGGCCCTCGACGGCCCGCCCGTGGTCCTGGCCGGCCACTCGATGGGCGGGGCGACGAGCCTGATGGCGGCGGCCGAGGCGCCGGCGCGGGTGAAGGCGCTGGGCCTCTTCGACCCGGTGATCATGTCGCCGGACGCCGTGCGCGGCGCCGACCCCGCGCAGTTCGCCGAGTCGCCCCTGGCGGTCGGCGCGCGGCGACGACGGGCGGTGTTCGACAGCCGCGAGGCGGTGCTGGCGGCCTACACCGGACGTGGCGCGTTCAAGACCTGGCCCCTGGAGATGGTCGCCGACTACGTGGCGGGCGGCTTCGTGGATCGCGATGACGGGCAGGTGGAGCTGGCCTGCGCGCCGGCCTGGGAGGCGTCCAACTTCACCTCGCACCAGCACGACACCGCCGGCGCCTTCGCCCGCACCCGCTGCCCGGTGGAGGTCTGGCGCGCCGAGGAGGGCTCCACCTGCCGCTTCGAGCCGGACCCGGACGGCGGCCGCATCCGCGTCGAGACCGTGCCGGGAACCACCCACTTCCTGCCGATGGAGCGGCGCGAGCTGGTGCGTGAGCGGCTGGCGGCGCTGGCCTCGGACTAGCGGAACGGCGGCTCGTCGAAGCTGCGCAGCTTGCGCGAATGCGGGCGCGAGCCCTCGCCGCTCAGCACATTGAGGGTCTCGATGCCGATCTGCAGGTGCTGGCCGATGGCCCGCTCGTAGAAGGCGTTGGCCTGGCCGGGCAGCTTGATCTCGCCGTGCAGAGGCTTGTCGGAGACGCAGAGCAGGGTCCCGTAGGGCACCCGGAAGCGGTAGCCCTGGGCGGCGATGGTGGCGCTTTCCATGTCGATGGCGACGGCCCGCGACTGGTTGAAGCGCAGGGCCGAGAGCGTGTGGCGTAGCTCCCAGTTGCGGTCGTCGGTGGTCACCACCGTGCCGGTGCGCAGGCGCCGCTTGAGCAGTTCGCCGTCCTCGCCGGTGACGATCTCGGCCGCGCGGCCGAGCGCCACCTGCATCTCGGCGATCGGCGGGATCGGGATCTCCGGCGGCAGCACGTCGTCCAGCACATGGTCGTCGCGCAGATAGGCGTGGGCCAGGACGTAGTCGCCGATGGTCTGGGAATCGCGCAGCCCCCCGCAGTGGCCGATCATCAGCCAGGCCTGCGGCCGCAGCACCGCCAGGTGATCGGTGATGGTCTTGGCGTTCGGCGGGCCGACGCCGATGTTGACCAGGGTGATCCCCGGCCCCTCGCCACCGAGCAGGTGGTAGGCGGGCATCTGGGGGCGCCGCCAGGGCGCCTCGGCGACGGCGCGCTCCGGCTCGGGCGTGGCGGCGTCGACGATCACCCCGCCCGGCGCCGACAGCCGGCTGTAGCGCCCCTCGGCGATCTGGCCGCAGCCCCAGCGCACGAACTCGTCGACATAGCGGTGGTAGTTGGTGAACAGGATGTAGGGCTGCACATGATCGGCCGGCGTGCCGGTGTAGTGCGCCAGCCGCGCCAGCGAGAAATCGGTCCTAAGGCCGTCGAACAGCGCCAGCGGCCGGTCCGCCTCCAGCGCGCTCGACCACACCCCGTCCGGCACCTCGTCGCCGATGAAGGCGAGCTCCGTGGTCGGGAAGTGGCGGGCGATCTCGGCGGCGGTGACGTCGGCCAGGGCGATGTCGGCCGCGCCGTCGAGCACATAGGGAAAGGGGATCTCCTGGGTCGAGCGGCCGACCTCCACCTTCACCTGGAAGTCGCGCATCAGGAGGGTGAGTTGTTCCAGCAGGTAGTCGCGGAACATCGCCGGGCGGGTGACCGTGACCGCATAGGACCCGGGCTGGGAGATGCGGGCGTAGGCGCGGCTGAGCCGGGGCGGTCGCTGACCCGCCGGCCAGACGAGCCGCAGCTCCGGATAGGCGAAGGCGCCGGCGGCGCGAACGGCCAGGTCCGGCGGCGCGCCGCCGTCCATGAAGGTTTTGAGGGCGGTGCGCAGGGCGTCTATCGAGGCGGCGTATTCCGCCTCCAGGGCCTCGACGATGGCGTTGGGCGTGATCAATTCAGACATGGCGTAGTCTAGCGCGGCCGTGCAAAGGTGGCGAGACGGCGCGCCGGGGCGGCGGCCTTTCCCGATCTCGGAGTGTGTATGAACCGGCTTTTCACGATCCTCCTGATCGCGTCTATGGTGCTGGGCGTGATCGTCGGCTGGATCTGCAACCAGACCCTCGACGCTGAACAGGCCAAGGCCGCGGCCGGCTATTTCTCCATCGCCACCGACGTCTTCCTGCGGCTGATCAAGATG
>JADZBR010000317.1 GCA_020852035.1 Caulobacteraceae bacterium | reverse complement strand
GGGCCTGCCGGTGCAGGTGGTGGCCGAGACCACCGAGTGGCGGCGCATCTGCGACCCGGACGGCTCCATCGCCTGGGTTCACCGGCGCACCACCGACGGCCGGCGCACCGTGCTGCGCCAGCAGGCCGCCCCGCTGGCCCTTCGCTCGGACCCCACCACGGCCTCGGCTGTCACCGCCCGCATGGCCGGCCGCGCGGTGGCCCAGCTGGTCCGCTGCGAGGGCGGCTGGTGCAAGGTCAGGGCTTCCGGACGCTCCGGCTGGGCGCCCGCCCGCGAGTTCTGGGGAACCTCCGAGCGCGTGCAATGCCGTTGAGGCCCAGGCCCGGGGCGTGCTAGGCGCGAATGACCTTTCGGCGGCCAGGCCGCGTTGAAGAAGCCAAGATGAGCCCGCACGACCAGGACAAGTTCAGCTACGAGGAGCTCCTCGCCTGCGCCCGCGGCGAAATGTACGGCCCGGGCAACGCCCAGCTGCCCGCCCCGCCGATGCTGCTGTTCGACCGCATCACCAGGATCACCAAGGAAGGCGGCCCGCACGACAAGGGGATCATCGAGGCGGAGTTCGACATCCACCCCGGCCTCTGGTTCTTCGACTGCCACTTCCTGGGCGACCCCGTGATGCCGGGCAGCCTCGGCCTCGACGCCCTCTGGCAGCTCGTGGGCTTCTACCTCGGCTGGATCGGCGGCAAGGGCCGCGGCCGGGCGCTCGGCTGCGGCGAGGTGAAGTTCGCCGGCGAGGTGACCCCCGACATCAGACGCGTCACCTACAAGATCGAGATGAAGCGGGTGATCAACCGCCGCCTCGTCATGGGCATCGGCGACGGGGTTCTCGAAGCCGACGGCAAGCCTATCTATACGGCCGCGGACCTGCGGGTCGGCCTCTACCAACGCGACTAGGGAAGCCTCAGCCATGCGTCGGGTCGCCGTCACCGGGATCGGCATCGTCTCCTCCATCGGCGCGAACGCCGGCGAGGTCGCCACCTCTCTGAAGAACGCCACCTCGGGCATCGTCGCCGCGCCGGAATACGCCGAGCTCGGCTTCCGCTGCCAGGTGCATGCCCCGCCCAGGATCGATGACTGGCAGGCGCTGGTCGACCGCCGGGCCGCCCGGTTCCTGGCGCCCTACACCGCCTTCGCCCACATCGCCATGGAGCAGGCGATCGCCGATTCCGGCCTCACCGAGGCCGAGATCAGCCATGAGAAGACCGGCCTGCTCATCGGCTCCGGAGGCCCCTCCACCCGCGCCATCATCGAGGCGGCGGAGACCACCAAGGAAAAGGGCCCCAAGCGCGTCGGCCCCTTCGCGGTGCCCAAGGCGATGAGCTCGGGCCCCTCGGCGGCGCTGGCCACCTGGTTCAAGATCAAGGGCCTGAACTATTCGATCTCCTCGGCCTGCGCGACCAGCACCCACTGCATCGGCGCGGCCTACGAGCAGATCGTCATGGGCAAGCAGGACGTGATGTTCGCCGGCGGGACGGAGGAGCTCGACTGGTCGATGTCGGCCCTGTTCGACGCCATGGGCGCCATGTCCACCCACTTCAACGAGACCCCCGCCGTGGCCAGCCGCGCCTATGACGTGGCCCGCGACGGCTTCGTGATCGCCGGCGGCTCGGGCGTGGTGGTGCTGGAGGACCTGGAGCGGGCCAAGGCGCGCGGCGCGACCATCTACGCCGAGATCCTGGGCTATGCGGCCAATTCCGACGGCCACGACATGGTCGCCCCGAGCGGCGAGGGCGCCCAGCGCTGCAGGCGCCTGGCGATGGGCGATTCAGGCCGGCGGATCGAGTACCTGAACCCGCACGGCACCTCGACGCCGGTGGGCGACTCAAAGGAGATGGAGGCGGTGCGCGCCGTCTTCGGCGACGCCATGCCGGCGATCAGCTCCACCAAGTCCCTGACCGGCCACAGCCTGGGCGCGGCCGGCGCCCAGGAGGCGATCTACACCCTCCTGATGATGCACCACGGCTTCCTGGCCGAGAGCGCCCACATCGAGACCCTGGACCCCGAGTTCGAGGGCATGCCGATCCTGCGTAAGCGGGAGGACCGCCAGATCGAGACGGCGATGTCCAACAGCTTCGGCTTCGGCGGGACGAATGGGTGTCTGGTGATGGGGCGGGTGTAGGACCGGCCTTCAGAGATACTTGGCCAGGTCGCCGAGGCGCTTCAGCTTGTCCCTGGCGTCCTTGCTGAGCGGTCCGACGACATCCTCGATGTGATGCTCGATGTGATCGGTGACCAGCACGGTCTTGGCCTTGTCGAGCGCATTGATCACCGCCTGAAGCTGCTGGGCGGTGTCGAGCCCGTCGCGCTCGTCCTCGATCATCTTCACGATGGTCGCCAAGTGGCCGTTGGCCCGCTTCAGGCGATTGATCAGGTCGGGGTTCTGCGCGTGGCTCATGAACTCAACCTTAGCCTACCGGCAGGTGCCGCCAACCGCTGACGCCCATGTAGAGCCCGATCAGCAGGATCACGACGCCCGAGACATAGGGCGCGCGGCGCATGAGTTCTCCGAAGCCCCGGAACCGCTTGGACACGTGCTTGACGCTGATCGCGGCGAGAACGCCGGACGCGACCATCGTCAGGGCCAAGCCGACGCTGAACGCCAACACCAGCACGGCCCCGAGAGCGAATTCACGCAGCTGCAGGCAAAGGATCAGCACGGTGATCGCGCCTGGGCAGGGAATGAGGCCCCCCGTCAGGCCGAAGATCGCGATCTGGGCCGTGGTGACGTCGCGCCCGGCGAACCGGCGTCGGATGTCGTTGGCGTGCGCCAGCTCGTGAGCGTCCTGAAACTCGCCGCCAAACGCCAGCGCGTCTTCCTCGGCATGGTGGTGGCCGTCTTCGCGGAAGATCACATCGTAGGCATGGGCGTGATCCCCATGCGACAGCCGAAGGCGCGCCGTGAAGTCGTGAGGCTCTGGAACGGTCTCCGAAGATTCCAGAAAGCCGTCCCGCTCGATCAGCGCAAACGCTTGCCGGGCGCCGCCCGGCCGTTCGATTTCTAGCACGACCTGGTCGGCCGGCCACGCGCGCCCCCGCTCGGCCGCCAGACGAAAGCGCGGCGGCGTCCCGTCCTCGTGAATGTCGAGCCGAAGCAAGCCGTGGCCGGTGTCGATCCGTCGCGTCTCCCCGTGATGGTCGTGGCTGTGTTCATGGTGGTGGTGATGATGGTGGTGGTGATGATGGTGACCGGCCGCCGCAAGGGTCTCGTCTCGCCGCGCGCGCCAGATCATCCATCCGCCCATCAGGATGACGATCACGCCAGACGCCAGAAGCAGATACGGCTCGATCGCCTCCGGCGCGACACCTCGCCAGAGATAGAGCCCGCCGAGCGCGATGATCCAGACGATCAGGGTGTGCGACAGGGTGGCGCAAAGCCCCAGCAAGATCGCCTGCTTCACCGTGCCCCGGATGGCGACGATGAACGCCGCCATCATGGTTTTCGAATGCCCGGGCTCCAATCCGTGCAACGCGCCGAGGATGATCGCGCTGGGAATGAACAGCCACGCGTGACCCGCGCCTTGTACGAGAAGTTGGGCGAAATCGAGCATGTCACTACCTATCCCCCTGGAGGGGATATTTGCAAGCCACCAGGTTGACAGTTCGCCGTCTATCCCCGCCGCCTGAACCACCCCCACACTGTGCGGACCTCGAGGCCAAGGGAGGGTGCGGCGTCAGCGTTCCGTCGGGGTCTTGGGGTGTGGTCGAGCGGGTGTGCGCCTCGAAGTATCGTCAATCTGGGAATGACCGCTGACGTTCGGGGATAGCCAGGCGCGAGGGGGTTACTCGCGCGGTCCTTAGGATCGTGGCTGACTGACGCTGGCCCGACCCGCCCGCCGCCGGCGACGGGGACTAAGCTCTAACAGGGCTGCCTATCCCCGGCTGGCGGATAACGCCCACGCGGAGCGTGCGACTTCGCCGAAACGGTACTTATTCCACTGCTCCGGGCGAGGCCCGGCGCTCCGCACCGCCCTCCCAACCTCGCCGTTTCGCGGCGGAGGACGCACCGACACGCCCACTCCCCATCCGTCATCGCCGGACTTGTTCCGGCGACCCATGAACACCGCGCCGAACGCGCGAACACCGATAGCACCGCGTTCATGGGCCCGCGGAACAAGTCCGCGGGTGACGAGGATTTGGGGGCGTGCCGACGCCCCGGAAAACGCCGCAAACGGCCCGGTTTTCGACATTTGCGGCCCGGCGCCCTAGAAAGCGGCATGGCCAGAGTGATCACCAACTGCCCCAAGACCGGCGCGCCGGTCCCGACGGGCCACGTCATGAACGAGAACCAGTTCGAGGCGACGACCGCCCGCCTCGCCTTCCGCTGCTCCGACTGCGGCGAGGTCCACCACTTCCAGAAGGGCGAGGCCTGGCTGAAGGAGATGCGCGGCGCCCTGCGCTGACGCCTGTCCGAAATTTAAGGCGACGGCGCGTCCCCGGCGTCCGATGACAGGCTGAACTCCGCGCCAACCCTGGGACGCCCGATGGCCGTCAGCCTGATCCTCGTCGCCGCGCTCGCCGCCTCCTGGGCGGCCGCCCCGCCCGCCGCCGCGGCCGATCCCGCCCCGGTGGTCGCCGCCGAGCGCGCGTTCGCGGCCGACGGGGCGGCGATGGGCGTGCGCGACTCCTTCGTGAAGCACTCGGTCCCCACCGCGGTGATGATCGCCGCCGAGCCGACCACGGTGAGCGCGCTCTACGGCGCCCAGCCCCCCGGCAAGCCGAGCGACGAGCCGCTGCTGGCCTGGTGGCCCGCCTTCGCCGGCATCTCGCGCTCCGGCGACTTCGGCTTCACCACCGGCCCGGTGGAGATCGGCGGCCGGCGCACCGGCCACTACTTCACCGTCTGGAAGCGCCAGCCGGACGGCGGCTGGAAATGGATCTACGACGGCGGGACCAACGCCCCCTCTAAGGGCGAGCCGCCGGCCGAGGTCGATCCCGTCTCGCTGCCCGCCGCCGCCGCCCACGCCGCCTCGCCCAAGGCCGCCTGGGACGAAGTCGCCGCCGCCGAGGCCGCCCTGGCCAGGGACGCCGCCGCCGACCACCGCGCGGCGATGGCGGCCCGGCTCGCCGAGGGCGCGCGGCTCTATGTGCCGAAGCAGCCGCCGGCCCGCTCGGCCGAGG
>JADZBR010000316.1 GCA_020852035.1 Caulobacteraceae bacterium | reverse complement strand
CAGGCCGAGACCCCCGCCGGTGCCGAAACGGCCGCGGCTGCGCCCGAGGCCGGAAGCGACGCCTCGGTCGAGATGGCGTCGCTGACGCCGGAACAGGCTGACCAGGCCTTCCGCTGCAACGCCCTGTTCACCGCCGTGGTGGCCGGGCGCATCGGCGGACAGATGGAACCCCTGCCCGCCGATCTGGACGCCCAGGTCCGAACATCGGGAGCCGCCTTCTGGAACGACCGGGAGCAGGCGGCGATCGCGGCGCTGGGCCTGACGCCGGCCGAAGCCACCGCCCGCGTCTCCCGGGCGGCGGA
This sequence comes from Caulobacteraceae bacterium, assembly GCA_020852035.1. Lineage (GTDB taxonomy): Bacteria > Pseudomonadota > Alphaproteobacteria > Caulobacterales > Caulobacteraceae > Phenylobacterium. The sequence goes on along the minus strand of JADZBR010000316.1, from coordinate 2,414 downwards.
AACGGTCGTCGGGCGCCGGCAACTATCCGAACAGGACCTGACAGACCTCCGGGGCTGTGTGGCGGCGATGGGTTAGGCGGCCCCGTCGCCCCCGACCTCGGTATCATCCTCGGCCGGGATCTCGGCCAGGAGCCAGCCGTCGGCGATGTGCAGCTCGGGCACGGTGGCGCGGGTGAAGGCGAGGTACCAGGTCTGGCCGCCGCCCGCCGGGGCGATTTCCAGGAGGTCGCCGGCGCCGAAGTTGGGGACCGAGCGGACCTTGCCCAGCACGGCGCCGGAGGCGTCGCGAACCTCAAGCCCGATCAGGTCGGTGAGATAGAACTCGTCCTCGTCCGGCTCGGGCAGACGGTCACGCGGGACGTGGAGCTTGAGGCCGCGCAGGGCGTCGGCCTGTTCCTTGGTGGCGACCTCCCTGGCGCGGGCGACGACGCCCTTCTTGTCGGGGCGCGCGCCGGTCAGGGTCAGGGCGACCGAGCCGTCAGCCTTCAAGAGCGGCGAATAGCCGACCAGGGCCAGCGGGTCGGCGGTAAAGGCGGTGATGCGGATCTCGCCGCGGACGCCAAACGCGCCGCCGACCTGTCCGACCAAGATGAGATCTTCCGCCACCGCCCACCGCTCATCCCGGCGAAGGCCGGGACCCAGATCAAAAGACACCGCTCGCAAAAGAAGAGCGCCGCGCTCGAATAGGCCGGGCGCGGCGCTCTGTCATCTGGGCCCCGGCCTTCGCCGGGGTGAGCGGAGGAATATTAGCCCTCGGCCTTCTCGTCTTCGGCAGCCGGCGCTTCTTCAGCGGCGGCCTCAGCCGGAGCCTCTTCCGCAGCGGCTTCAGCCGGAGCGGCCTCTTCAGCGGCCGGAGCCTCTTCGGCAGCGGCCTCGACGGGAGCTTCTTCAGCGGCCGGGGCTTCTTCTTCAACCGGGGCCGGAGCGGCGGCGGCTTCCGCCTTGGCGGCGGCTTCGGCCTCGGCGCGGTCGGCTTCACGCTGGGCGCGCTCGGCGGCGCGCTCTTCAGCCTTCTTGCCCGGCTTGGCCTTGTTCGGGTTGTTGCCGGCCTGCCACTTCACGGTCGCGCCCAGGGTCTCGTCCTTGGACAGGAAGCGGGCGACGCGGTCGGTCGGCTGGGCGCCCTTGGACAGCCAGTGCTGGATGCGCTCGACGTTCAGGGCGACGCGCGGCTGGTCGCCGTCACGCGGCAGCATCGGGTTGTAGGAGCCGACCTTCTCGAGGAAGCGGCCGTCGCGGGGCGAGCGGCTGTCGGCGACGACGATCGAATAGTAGGGGCGCTTCTTGGCGCCGCCACGGGCGAGACGAATCTTGAGCATTTCAGGAGTCCTTGGGGTCTAGTTTTTCTTGGGAGGGAAACCGGGCAGGCCAGGCAGGCCGCCGGGAACTTGTTGGCCCAGGCTCGCCATGCGGTCCTGGAGCGCCTTGAGGTCGGCCTCGGTCGGTTCAGGCATCTTGCCGCCACCCATGGCCTTGAGCCGGGCCATGTCGGGGCCGGCACCGCCGCCCATGCCGGTGAGCATCTTGGCCATCTGGCCAAAGCCGCGGCCGCCGTTCTTGCTCATCGCCTTGACGGCGTCAGCCATCTGGCGGTGCTGTTTCAGCAGGCGGTTAATGTCGGCCACATCGACGCCCGAGCCGGCCGCGATGCGGCGCTTGCGCGAGGCGTTGAGGATGTCGGGCTTCTTGCGCTCGGTCTTGGTCATGGACGAGAGGATCGCCTGCTGGCGACCGATCATCCTGTCGTCGAGACCGGCCTGGGCCATCTGGCCCTTCATCTTGGCCACGCCGGGCAACAGACCCATGATGCCTTCGACGCCGCCCATCTTCTTCATCTGGGCCAGCTGATTGGCCAGGTCGTCGAGGTCGAACTTGCCCTTGGCCAGCTTGCGCGCGGCCTGTTCGGCCTTGGCCTGATCGAGGTCTTCGGCGGCCTTTTCGACCAGGGCGACGATGTCGCCCTGACCCAGGATGCGGCCGGCGACGCGGCGGGCGTCAAAGGCGTCGAGCGCATCGACCGCCTCGCCGGCGCCGAGGAACTTGACCGGCAGGCCGGTGACCGCGCGCATCGAGAGGATGGCGCCGCCGCGCCCGTCGCCGTCGGCGCGGGTCAGGATCAGGCCGGTCAGGGGCAGGCGCTCGTGGAAGGCCTCGGCGGTGCGCACCGCGTCCTGGCCGGTCAGGCTGTCGGCCACGAGCAGGGTCTCGGACGGGTTCGCGATCTTCGCGATCTCCGCCGCCTCGGCCATCATGGCCTCGTCCAGGGTGGTCCGGCCCGCGGTGTCGAGGATCAGGACGTCGTAGCCCTGCAGCTTGGCCGCGGTCAGGGCCCGGCGGGCGATGTCCGGCGCGCTCTGGCCGGCCACGATGGGCAGGCTCTCGACGCCGGCGGTCTTGGCCAGGGTGGCCAGCTG
>JADZBR010000315.1 GCA_020852035.1 Caulobacteraceae bacterium | reverse complement strand
CCGCGCGCGGCTCCATGCTGCGGGCCAGTCGGCGGTCCAGCGAGGTGATCGAGACGGCGACCCGCGCCAGGCCGTCCGCCGCCATCTCGGCCAGGATGTCGAGGTCGCGCTGGATCAGCGCCGACTTGGTGATGATCGAAAACGGGTGGTGAAAGCGCCGCAGCACCTCCAGCACCTGGCGGGTGACGCGCAGCTTGCGCTCGATGGGCTGGTAGGGGTCGGTGTTCCCGCCGAGGTGGCTGATCTGCGGCCGGTAGCGCGGCGCGGCCAGTTCGCGCTCGAGCAGCGCCCCGGCTTCTGGCTTGAAGAACAGCCGGGACTCGAAATCGAGCCCCGGCGACAGCCCCATGTAGGCGTGCGCCGGGCGCGCGTAGCAGTAGATGCAGCCATGCTCGCACCCCCGGTAGGGGTTGATCGAGCGCGAGAAGCCGACGTCGGGGCTGTCGTTCTTGGCGATGATGGTGCGGGCCTTCTCGGCCTGCAGTTCCGTGCGCAGCGGGGGAGGGGCCTGGTCCTCCGCCGTCCAGCCGTCGTCGAAGGCGTCCTGCGTCAGCGTCTCATAGCGGCCCGAGGCGTTCGAGCGCGCGCCCCGGCCGCGCAGTTGCTGGGAGAAGCTGGACACCGTCGCATGATAGATGTGCGGCGGAACAAAACAAGAACTAACGGGCGGCGGCAGCCCTCTCCCAAACCGGAGAAGGACTAGGCGTGTTTGTCCAGCCGCAGGTCCACCCGCTTGGCGCCCGTCGCCAGGGCGTCCAGCGTCGGCGACTCCTGGCCGAAGAGCTTGCGGTAGGTCCAGTAGCCGGCGACCACCTTCTCCACGTAGTTGCGGGTCTCGCGGGCCGGCAGGCTTTCGATGACCATCAGGCTGTCGGCGTCCTCGCCGACCCGCTCGACGGTGTTGAGCAGCGTACCCGGGCCGCCGTTGTAGGCGGCCACAGCCTGCAGCAGGTCGTAGCCGACGCCACGCTCCAGCAGCCAGGTGAAATAGTCCTGCCCGACCCGCAGGTTGAAGGCCGGGTCGAAGAGGGGGCTGTTGTCCTTCAGGAGCTTGTCGTCGCCGGCGGCTCTGGCCGCGGCGGCGGGCATCAGCTGCATCAGGCCCACCGCGCCGGCCGGCGAGACCGCCAGCGGGTTGAAGCGGCTCTCCTGGCGCACGATGGCGTAGACCAGCGCCTTGTCGATGGTGAAGCCCCACTTCGGCTCAAGGGTCGGCAACGGATAGTCCATGCCGCTGGAAGAGGGGACGTAGCCGAGCGGCTTGGGCGGCGTCAGGCTGGCCAGCAGGTCGCCGACGGCGTCGACCGCCGCCTTGGCGGGCGCGGACGGCATGTAGGACGCCTTGACGATCATGCCCCGCGGCTGGGCCGCGGCCTGGGTCTTCACCGCGCCGCGGGCCAGCTCCAGCTGGCGGCTGGCGATCATGCCGTAGAAGGTGCGCGGCTGCATGGCCGCCAGGCGCGTCAGCTCCAGCGCCTTGTCCGACTGGTCGAGTTCGCCGGCCGTGCGCGCCCCCCAGAAGCCGGCGGCCGAGCGCAGCCAGGCGTCTTCCTTGCCGTCCCGGGCCACACGCTCGAAGTGGACCAGCGCCTGGTTCTTCTGGCCGGTGCGATAGAGCGCCAGGCCCGCGATCCAGTTCTCGCCGGCGGCGGTCGCCAGTTCGGCGGCCCTGGAAAGCTCTCCGGAATAGTAGGCTTCGCGCGCGGCGCGGGCCTTGGCGGGATTGGTGATGACGTTGACGACCGACTCGGCGGCTTCGGCGACGCTCTCCAGAGGGCCTTTGCCGGCGGCCTGAGCCTGGGAAAGCGGTGCGGCGGCGCAGATCATGGCGAAAGCCGCGATCTGCATGCGCTTGGTCAGCGTCATGCAAATATTCCACGGAATCGCTCGCGTCTTCTGCGCGAAACGGCGTCCGTGCCCTTCTCCGATGATGTCGGGACGCTAGCTTCGCCGCTCCGGCCGATCAAGCCTCTCGACCAGAGTCAAAAGGTCGCTCCATGCCTTCTTCTTGGCTGCCGGCTGGCGCAGCAGGAAGGCGGGGTGGAGTGTCGGCAAGGCAGGCAGAACCGTCGCCCCGTCGCTAGAGGCCCACTCAAGCCAGCGACCTCTTAACGAAAGAATACCTTCGTTCCGTTTCAGCACGGCCTTGGCCGCGGCCCCGCCGGCCAGCATCAGCATGCGCGGCTTCACCAGCTCGATGGCCCGTTCAACAAAAGGTGAGCAGGCCAGTTGCTCGGCGGGCGTCGGGTTCCGGTTGCCCGGCGGGCGCCAGAACACGGTGTTGGTGATGAAGGTCCGTGATTCGAGCCCCGCGGCCGCCAGCATCCGGTCGAGCAGCCGGCCGGCGCGGCCGACGAAGGGCTCGCCGCGCTGGTCCTCCTCCGCGCCGGGGGCCTCGCCGATGATCATCAGCTCGGCGTCCGGCGCGCCGCGGGCGAAGACGGCCTGACGCGCGCCCTCGAACTTCAGCGGGCAGCCGTCGAAGGCGGCGATGGCGGCGGCAAGCTCTTCGAGCGTCGAGGCGGTCGCGGCGGCTTCGCGAGCCGCGACGAGCCCCTGAGCTCCCGGCGACGCCGGCGTCGGGTCCGTCGTCTTGCCGGGTTGGCGGAAGGGCAGGGGTGCGGGCGCGGTCAGCCGGTCGACCGGCGCATCGAGCAGCATGGCGTCGACCCCGGCGTCCGCCCAGAAGGCGAGCAGGCTCTCGGCGGTGCGGTCGTGGACGGTAGGCAAGAAAGGGGCTCCCCCAATCGGCCTAGCGCTTAAACCTTCCCCCGATACGGGGGAAGTGGCCCGAAGGCGCAGCCGAGGGTCGATGGGGGAGGTTCGAGGG
>JADZBR010000314.1 GCA_020852035.1 Caulobacteraceae bacterium | reverse complement strand
GTTCGGCCGCGTCCTCGGCGATGTTGGCCAAACGCGCCGCCGCCCCGACCCCGCCCTGGAGCACGCTCTCCACCGCCGCCGACCCGAAGGATTTGGTCAAGTCGGTGCTGGCGGGCCGCGGGTTCGTTAACGAGAACGCCATCCGCAGCGACGTGCGCGGGTCGAGCCCTGACTACGACAAGCTCTTCGCCCTGCACCAGGCCCTCGACACCCTGACCGAGGTCGCCAAGCGCTCCGACGAGAAGGGCGTCAGCGACGGCGAGATCGCCCGTCTGCAAAAGGCGTTCACCCGCGGCATGGACGAGGTTTCGGCCTATCTCGACGGCCTGCGGTTCGAGGACATGCGGCTCACCCAGGGCCAGGCGTCCGACAAGGCGAAGATGAGCGTCGGCGTCGACAAGACGGTGGCCTCCTTCACCACCAAGCCGGTGCATTCCGGCTCCTCCTACGCCGAGGTCGACGCCTTCCAGGGCGACGTGGTGTTCACCATGTCGGTGAAGCGGCTGAACGTGGTCCACGACCTGACCATCGACCTCTCGGAGATCAGCGGCCCGCGCACCATGGCCGCCGTGGTCGGGCTGGTGAACGACAAGCTGGCCGACGCCGGCGTTCGCACCCGCATCGCCACCCAGCGCATGCCCGGCGAGCCGAAGCAGATCCAGGTCGGCGAGAAGACCATCACCATTCCCGCCGGCGAGGACCAGTGGGCCTTCAAGATCAACGGCGACACGACGGAAAAGGTTACGTTTTCCGCGCCGACGGCCGAGCCCGCCATCTACATCGGCCAGCTCGCCGGCAACCCTGACCCGGACGGCAAGACGGCCACCGACGACGGCGCGACCCAGACCCAGTTGCTCAAGGTCCAGACCGGCCAGGAGGGCGGCCCGGCCGAACAGATCTTCGGCAAGGATCTGCCGGCCGGCGTCGCCGCCATCCGCGCCTCGCAGACCGCCGCGGACGGCTCGGTTTACCTTCTCGCCGAGGTCGACGCCGAGGTGGACGGCCAGACCATAAAGGGCCAGCGCGACGTCGCGCTGATGAAGTACGATTCGGCCGGGACGCTGGTCTACACCCGCACGCTCGGCGCGGCCGAGACCGCCTCGGGCCTCGCCCTGGCGGTTTCGGCGGACGGCCAGGTGGCGGTCGCCGGCTCGGTCACCGGCGCCCTGGCCGGCGCCAAGGATGGCAAGACCTCGACCACCACCACCGGCTCTTCGACCACCATCGTCACCACTCCGGGCGGCAATGAGCCGACCAAGAGCGACAGCTTCGTCACCCTCTACGACGCGCTCGGTCAGGAGGTCTGGTCGCGGCGCAGCACCGCCAAGGGTGAGGACGAGGCCACCGCCGTCGCTTTCGCCGACGACGGCTCGGTTTATGTCGCCGGCCGCACCAAGGGCGTCATGGCCGGCGGCGTCTCGGCTGGGAACTGGGACGGCTACCTACGCAGCTACACCGCCGACGGCCTCGCCAAGGGCGTCGCCCAGTTCGGGACCAGCGGCGATGACAAGCTGGCGGGCCTGGCCATCGAGGGCGGCAATGTGGTGGTCGCCAGCGTCGAGGGCGGCCGGGCGATCCTGCGCCGCTTCGATGTCTCGGGCGCGGCGCCCGCCGTGGCCGCGACCCGCGATCTCGGCGGCCTGGCCGGCGGCTCGATCGCCGGCATCGGCTTCGACGGCAATGGCCGGCTGCTGGTCGCCGGCGCGGCCGGCGGCGCGACGCTCAACGCCGGGACCGTGACCCGCGCCTATGCCGGCGGCACGGACGCCTTCGCCGTCAGCATCGCCGCCGACCTGAGCGCCGGGGCAGGGGACTCGGTCGCCTATTACGGCGGCGCCGGCGCCGACAAGGCCAGCGCCATGACCGTGGCCGGCGGCAAGGTCTGGATCACCGGCGCCACCGACCAGGACCTGCCGGGCATGACCAGGATCGGCAAGAGCGACGGCTTCGTGGTCGGCCTCGACGTCCAGGCCGGATCGGTGGACTTCCAGCGTCGGTTCAGCGGCAAGGACACCTTCGTCGCCCCCACCACCATCGCCGTCGACACCGCCGGGACCAGCGTGCTCGACCGCCTGGGCCTGCCCAGGGGCGAACTCGCCTACACGGACTCCCAGCGGATCACCGCCGCCACCTCCGCGCGGGCCGGCGACCAGTTCCAGATCAAGGCCCGCGGCGGCGGCCGGCCGGTCACCGTGACCATCGAGGAGACCGACACCCTCGACACCCTCGCCACCAAGATCCGCCGCGCCACCGGCTTCGCGGTCAAGGTGGAGATCGTCCCCGACGCCACGGAGCGGCGCCTGCAGATCAAACCGCTGAACCAGCGCTACACCGCCGAGCTGATCAGCGGTCCGGCGGGGCGCGACGCCCTGGAGTCGCTCGGCCTCGACGCCGGCATCCTGCGCTCCACCACCAGCGAGGATGGCAAGGTCGTGCCGGCCGACGGCGGCGATCCGATCTTCGGCCTGAAGCTGTCGCGGGACCTGTCGATCAATTCCAAGGAGGGACTGAAGGCCGCGGTCGACGCCCTGACCTACGCCACCTCGCAACTGCGCGCCGCCTATCGCGAGATATCGGGCCAGAACGAAGCCTCGCAGACCGGCCCCGGCAAGAAGGGCGGGACGGTGCCCACCTACATGACCGACCAGCTCGCCAATTATCAGGCCGCGCTCGCACGCCTCGGCGGCGGTGGCTGACGCCGCCTTGAAACCGTCGCCAGCGCGGCGTAGCCAAGCGTGATGGAGACCCCGGACAAGCGCGACCTGCGGCCGATTCTGATCGGCGGAGGCGTGGCACTCGTGGCCGGCGTCGCCATCGCCGCCATGCTCGCCAGTCGCACCGCCGACACCGACAAGCCGCCGCCGGCCTCGAAGGGCGGGCTGGTGGTCGAGGTCGGCCGCGACGACGACGCCCGGCTGGACCCGGCCCGGCCGCTGCGCTGCTACGTGGCCGGCCAGTTCGTCGGCGAGGTGACCCTGGCCGAGTGCGCCAAGCGCAATGGCGTGGCCACCGGCGCCCTGGACGTCGGCCTCGACGAGAGCGGCGCCCTGGTCGCCGCCGACCAGGCGGGCGAACTGCTCACGCCGCTGCCGCCGCCGCAGACCGCGCCGCGCCACGTCGAAGTGGCCCCGGCCGCCCCGCCGGAGCCGGCGCTCGGCCCCACGGCGCGCTGCTGGCGCTACGCCGGCGGCTGGCGCCAGCTGGCCCAGCCGATGACCCTGAACGCCTGCGTCCAGGAGCTGTTCGGCGGCCGCTGCGTGCGCCAGGGCGACGCCGACTACGGCCGCTGGGGCGAACAGACCATCCGGCTCACCGTCGGGCGGGTGGAGATTTCCGGGGACAACCGCAGTTTCCGCACCCTGGCCGAACAGGGTCCAGGATGCGTCACGCCGCCAGTCGGCTAGGCTCGGAGTTGGCGGGGCGGTAGGCGGATCGGGCCTCCACTTGCGCCAGACGCGCTCTGGGGGCTCGCAGAACTCCCGGCCAAGGTGTAGGATTCGCCTATGAAAACACCCGTGATCCTCGTGCTCGGCGCGGGCCTCCTGGCGCTCTCCGCCTGCGAGAAGAAGGTCGAGGCGCCGATGGACGCCGGCGTCTGCTGGCACGTGGTGTTCCCCAAGGACCAGCCGCCGAAGTTCAACAAGCTGGTGTCGAACCAGCCGAACCTGGAGACCTGCGCCGCCTCGCTGGAGGCCATGCGGGTGAAGTTCCTGCGCATGGGCGGCGGCAACGACAGCATCGTCGGGGCCTACCAGGGCAAGTTCATCTTCCTGCAGCGCGAAGGCATCTTCACCGGCGACACCCTCACCGGCGGCCGGTATCTGGCGCTGGTGCGGACCGGCGACGGGCGGCTGGCGATCCCCGGCGCCATGCCCTCGCAATAGCGCTTGCGCCAGAACAGAAATAGAACATAGTGAAATCGTGATGCCGGCGCGAAGGTCGCCGGGCTTGGGTCAGAAGGAACAAACCGCATGGCGGGCGTGAACAAGGTCATCCTGGTCGGCAACCTGGGCGCCGACCCTGAAATCAGACCCCTCAATTCCGGCGACCGGGTGGCCAACCTGCGCCTGGCGACCTCGGAAAGCTGGCGCGACCGCAACTCCGGCGAACGGCGCGAGCGCACCGAGTGGCACCGGGTGGTGATCTTCAACGACAACCTCGTGAAGGTGGCCGAGAACTATCTGCGCAAGGGCTCAAAGGTTTACATCGAGGGCGCCCTGCAGACCCGCAAATGGACCGACCAGTCCGGCCAGGAGAAGTATTCCACCGAGGTGGTGCTGCAGAAGTTCCGCGGCGAACTGACCATGCTGGATGGCCGCGGCGAAGGCGGCGGCGACCGCGACGAGGGCTATTCGGGCGGCGGCGGCTTCTCCTCGGGGCCGCGCAACCAGAACGCCGGCCCGCGCGAGGACTTTTCGGCGGACCTTGACGACGAGATTCCGTTCTAGCCCATCCCGCTCATCCCCGCGAAAGCGGGGACCCAGGCTTTTTAGGCCCAAGCCGAAAACGCCAGCGCCCCTCGATAAAACACCTGGGTCCCCGCTTTCGCGGGGATGAGCGGAGGTGCGGGCGCCGCTACTCGATCACACCGCAGGCCACCCGCTCGCCGGCGCCGCCGATCGGTTGGCTCTGGTGGTCGTCGGCCTTGGCGTGGATGACGATGGCCGAGCCGTCGGCGTCCTTCAGGTTCAGGCGCTCGCCGGCGGCCAGGCCGACCCAGGGAGAGAACACCTCGGCCTGCACCGCGCCG
>JADZBR010000313.1 GCA_020852035.1 Caulobacteraceae bacterium | reverse complement strand
TCGGAGCTAAGCGGCGCCGTGAACGTTCCAGACCCCATGTCCCAGGAACGCGCGCATCGCAGTTGGCGGACCGCCGAGCGGATCAAGCGGCTCTCCGACCGGCTGGTGGGCATCGGCCCGTTCGGCGTCGGGCTCGACGGCCTGCTCACCTGGATCCCCGGCGCGGGCGGGCTCTACTCCATCGGGGCGGCCTCGCTTTTGATGTACGAGGCGTTCGGGGCCAAGGTCTCGCCGATGACCCTGGCCAGGATGCTGGGCTATCTGGCGGTGGACGCGGCGACCTCCGAGGTGCCGCTGGTGGGCGACGCGGTGGACCTGCTGTTCCCCGGCCACCTGCTCGCCGCCAAGGAACTGCAGAAGGACATCGAGGCCCGCCACGGCGTCCCCGAGACCCATGCGAACCGGCGCGTCAGGACGCCGCGTGGCCGCCGCAGGCCGGAATCGGTTATCTGACCGTTCCGATCACGGAATGTTCATCTTCGAGCAACTAAGTTGGTCGGCGATCGGCAACCAGCAGGCTTTGGAGCCATGCACGCTTACAAGATGATGGGCCTCTTCGTGGTGGAGATGGAAAGCTCCGCCAAGGCCCGCGCCCTCTACGGCGCCCTTCCCGACGGCCTGAAGGCCGGCTGCGAACTCACCGCCCGGATGGACGGCGCCCAGCTCAAGACCCCCTCGGCCGACGCCGCCGACTGGATCGCCTCGCACTACGACGAGACGCGCGCGGCCTGACGAAAGGCGCTTGCGGCGCCTATCTCAGCTCCCTCAACATCACGAGGGAGACTTCCATGATCCGCAAGGCAAGCGCCGTCTGGCGCGGGACCGGCCGCGACGGCGCCGGCGCGCTGACCAGCGACAGCGGCGTGCTCGACGCCACGCCCTATTCCTTCCGCACCCGCTTCGAGGACCAGCCGGGGACCAATCCCGAGGAGCTGATCGCCGCCGCCCACGCCGGCTGTTTCACAATGGCGCTCGCCTTCCAGCTGCAGCAGGCGGGCTTCGAGCCGGAGGAGCTCTCCACCCAGGCGGCGGTCGAGGTGGTGCAGGCGGACGGCGGCTTCAAGATCACCAAATCGGCGCTGACGCTCTCGGCCAAGGTCCCGGGGATCGACCGGGCCAAGTTCGACGAACTGGCCAAGGCGGCTGAGACGGGGTGTCCGGTCTCGAAGGTGCTGAACGCGGAAATCACGCTGGAGGCGACGCTGACGTAGATCACTATAGGATGTAAAATATTCCTATAGATTGTATATGACCGTGATCCGACCTATCGTCCGGCTATGGATCGGGACGGGGCGGTCGAAGACTTCATTCGGAAATGGTCCGGCGCCTCCGTCAGGGAGGGGTCGGAAGGGCGCAGCTTCATCTTTCAGCTGTGCGGGATCATCGGCGCGCCCGCGCCGGACCAGGACGCCGTCGCCGACGATGACTACCGTTTCGAGCGGCGGGTGCAGTTCGTGCACGAGGACGGCCCGCCGACGGCTGGGTTGATCGACTGCTACAAGCGCGGCTGCTTCGTCCTGGAAGCCAAGCGCTCGCGCCCCTCGCGACCGGGCCTGGCCGGAAAGCCCCGGGGCGGGACGGACGACGTCATGGCTCGCGCGCTGGAACAGGCGCGCAACTACGCCGGCGCATTGGATGAGCGACCGCCGTTCCTGGTGCTGGTCGACGTGGGGCGCAGCATCGAGCTTTGGGCCGACTTCTCGGGGACGGGACGGCGCTACGCGCCCTATCCGGACCGGGAGCGGCGGCGGATCGAGCTTTCCCAGCTCCGCGACCCCGCCGTTCGGCGACGGCTCCGAGCGGTCTGGACGGCGCCCTACAGCCTGGACCCGGCGCGCTCGGCCAAGGCGGTGACCGGCGAGATCGCGCGAAACCTCTCGGCGCTTCAGCACAGCGTCGCGCGGCGCCTCGCCTGGACGAACGACGGCGCGCCGGAGGCGGTCACGCAGCTGATCGCCCAGTGCCTGTTCGCCAAGTTCTGCCAGGACATCGGGCTTTTGCCGCCAAAGGCGTTCAACGCCTATCTGGATGAGTACGCCAGGCGACCCGAACAGTTCTCGATCGCCGTCCGGAACCTCTTCGACGCCATGTGCCGCCGTGGGCACTGCGAGTTCGTGAAGGCCGACATTCCGCGGTTCGGCGGGCGCCTGCTGGCCGATCGCATCGTGCTGCCGCTTCGCGCGGACGAGTTGGCGCTGCTGGCCGCCAGCGCGCGGTGCGCCTGGGACGAGTTGGAGCCGACCTTTTTCGGGGCGCTGGTGGAGCAGGGCGCCGGCCACGCCAAGCGCCGGCGCTTCGGCATGCACTTCACGCCCCGCGGGCTGGTCGAAAAGGTGGTGGAGCCGACGGTCATCGAGCCGCTGCGGGTCGCGTGGGCCGGCGTGCTGTCCGAGGCGAAGGCCGAGGAGCGGCGAGGGGACCGGGCGCTGGCCCGGCTGCGGGTGCGCCGGTTCCACCAGCACCTGCTCAACCTGCGCATCCTCGACCCGGCCTGCGGAACCGGCAACTTCCTCTACGTGGCGATGAGCGCGTTGCAGGACCTGGAGGACGAGGTGCTGGCCAGGCTGGCCGAACTGGGCGAGCCGCCGCCGCCGGCGCTGGACGGCTATTGCATCTCGCCCGGCCAGTTCCTCGGCATCGAGCAGGACCCGCTCAGCGCCAAGATCGCCGAGGCCATGCTGTGGGTGGGTTTCCTGCAGCGTCAGGTCGCGCGCCATCGGGTGCTTCCGAAGCGGGAGCCGCTGACCGGCCAACTCGCCGGGATCGTCGTCGGCGACGCCTTGCTTGAGCCGGCGCCGCCTGGCGGGGAGGAGGCCAGGCGCAGGCCCGCGTCCTGGCCGGCGGCGGACTACATCGTCGGCAACCCGCCGTTCCTCAGCAGCCAGCGTCAGCGCCGCGTGCTGGGCGCAGCCTACCGGCAGGCGCTGGTGGAGGCAGGCGGGCCGAAGCTGCGGGGAGCGGATTTCTCGCTGCGCTGGTGGGACAAGGCCGCGCAGATCGCGCTCGAGCCCCGCACGAGGCTCAGGCGGTTCGGCTTCATCCTCAGCAACGCGGCGAGCCAGCCGATGTCGCGCCAGATCATCGCGCCCAGCAAAGGGCCGTCGCCGCCGCTCCTGTGGCGGATCGCCGATCAGCCCTGGCGATCGGAGCGGAGCAGCGCCCACGTCCGGGTGGCGATCCTGGTCGCGGGGGCGCCCGCGGGCGCGCGGCCGGCCCGGCCCATGACGGGCGAGCCGGCGCCGTTCGCGCTCAAGGCCAACGCCGGGCTGTCGTTTCGCGGCGTGACCGTGGGCGGCGAAGGATTCGTGCCGCCGCCGCCTGTCGCCCGCCGCCTTCTACGAACTCCCGGCGGCAAGACGCTGCTGCGTCGGCTGGTCAACGGACGCGATCTCGCCGGCCGTCCTCGCAACGCCTTTGTCATCGACGCCTTCGGCCTGGAAGAGGCGCAGCTTCAGGCCACGGCGCCGGAGGTCTATTTCTGGCTGCTGACCCATGCCAAGCCGGAGCGCGAGCGGAACGCGCGCAGGGCATATCGCGAGCGCTGGTGGCGCCTCGCCGAGGAACGTCCCGACCTGCGGGCCGCCACCGCGGGCCAGTCCCGACGCATCGTCACGCCGATGACCGCCAAGCACCGGATTTTCCATTTCCTGCCGGCCGAGGACCTGCCCGACCAGGGGCTGGTGTGCATCGCCCTGTCCGACGCCTATGCGCTCGGCGTGCTGTCGTCGCGGGCGCACCGGCTGTGGGCGCGGGCGATGGGCGGCAAGCTGGAAGACCGGCCGCGCTACAACAACTCGCTCTGTTTCGAGACGTTCGCCTGGCCGCAGGCCGACGCCTCGCGGCGGACCGCGATCGGGCGCGTGGCCGAGGCGCTGGACGCGGCCCGCCTGCTGGCCCTGCAACGGCGGCCGGACCTGACCTTCACGCAGCTCTACAATCTCCTGGACCCATCGGCTCCGGACACGCCGCGGGTCGCCCGTTTGCGCCGCGAAGCGCACCTGGACGACATCGCCGCCCTTCACCTGCGGCTCGACGCTGAAGTGGCCGCCGCCTACGGTTGGCCCACCGATCTAGCCGAGCCCGACGTGGTCGCCGAACTCCTTCGCCTCAACAGGGAGCGGAAGGCGGCGGAAGCCGACGGGGTGGTCCTGAAGCCGGACGGCGGGCTCGCCAGCGCGCTTGCCGGCGAGACCTTGCCTCTGCCGCTCACCTGGTCGCCACCGATGCCGGATCTGCCGCAAGCTCCCAGCGAGGCGTCTTCGCGGCTGCTCGAGGTGCTTCGGCGGGCGGGGCGGCCGCTGTCGCACACCGACCTCGGCCGGGAGTTCGTCGGAGGTTC
>JADZBR010000312.1 GCA_020852035.1 Caulobacteraceae bacterium | reverse complement strand
GCTCGTAGAGCTGCATCAGCGCCACAGAGGTGATCGGCTTGGACATCGAGTAGATGCGGAAGATGGCGTCGTCGGCCATCGCCTTGCCGCGCTCGCGGTCGGCCATGCCGAGGTTCTTCTGGTAGGCGACGTGCCCGTGGCGGGCCACGGCGATCTGGCAGCCGGCGATCTTGCCCGGGCCGATGTAGTTGCGTTCGAAATGCTCAGTGATGCGGTCCAGGCGGCCGGCGTCGAGGCCGGTCCATTGCGTCTGGGCATCCATGCGGTTTCCTCGTCGACCGGCCGGGCATACCGGCTCATCGGCGTCATAGCATAAATGGTGCTATCATTATCCCTGTTATTCAGCGGACGTATAGGCCCGCGTCCGGGCGAGTGGCCAGGCGCCGCGGCTAGTAGAGGTCGAGAACGGTGGCTCCGCCCAGCTCGGACAGCACGATGTCCTTCACCCGGTGCATGTGATAGCGCCAGGCCGCCTCGGCGCCGTCGGGATTGCGCTGCTCCAGCATGCCGTAGAGCACCTTGTGGCTTTCCAGGGCCGCCCTGTTGAGCTCCAGCTGGTCGGCGCGCGCGCGGGCCACGAAGTGGGTGACGTGGCGGCGGAAGATGTCGTCCAGCATGCCCAGCATCAGGCCCAGGGTCACATTGCCGGCGCGCTCGACCAGGATGCGGTGCAGCTCGGCGGTCGCCAGAGCGAAGGTGCTGAACTCGGCCAGATTGGCCGCTTCCCAGTCCAGGTGCTGGCGCAGGACGGCCAGGTCCTCGTCGGTGCGGGTTTCGGCGAAGGCGCGCATCAGCGACGGCTCGATGATCAGCCGCGCCTGCAGGACCTCCCTGAGGGTCGCGCCGCGCATCTGCAGCACCAGGCCCACGGACTTGGCCGCCGCCTCGTCCTGCGGCAGCCGGATGCGCGCGCCGCCGCGCGCGCCGCGCTTGACCTCGATCAGCGTCTCGGCCTCCAGCACGCGGAAGGCTTCGCGCAGGGAGGCGCGCGAGACGTTGAACTCGACCATCATGTCGGCTTCGGAGGGCAAGGCGTCGCCGGCCTTCAGCTCCCCCAGCACGATCCGCCGGCGAAGGGTCTCGGCGATCAGCTCGGCCGCCTTCGGGACGCGGATCTCCCTGTTGGGCGCCGCCGGCGCCGCGCGCGCGACGGGCTGGACATCCCGGATCGGGGCGCTCTCGTCCGCCGCGGTCCGCTTCCCGGAGGATCGAGAGGAGCGTTCAGTCTTCACGTGACTCTTTTCCTTCACCTTGCGCCGCGACGCAAAGGGCAACTTGCGCCGCCTGTCGGCAGCCGCTTATAATAGTATAATAAATAAACGGATTGAGGACTTGCTGGATGCCGCCGACCTGGGACCATCGGTGCGACGTGCTGGTGGTCGGCGCGGGCGGCGGGATGGCGGCCGCGCTGGAGGCCAGGGACCGCGGCCTGGACGTGCTGGTGGTCGAGAAGTCGGCCTGGGTCGGCGGGGCGACCGCCTATTCGGGCGGCACCCTGTGGCTGCTGGACAATCCGTTCCTCAAGGCCGCCGGGGTCGACGATTCCCGGGAGAAGGCCCGGCGGCACCTGGACGCGGTGATCGGCGAGGCGGGGCCGGCCTCCACGCCCGCGCGGCGCGACGCCTACATCGACGGCGGGCATGACCTGGTGGCGCTGATGGCCCGCCATGCGATCCCGCTGGCCCACTCCGGATGGGCCGACTACTACGCCGAGCGCGAGGGCGGGATTCCCGAGGGGCGCACCGTCCACGCCCTGCCGTTCGACGCCCGGCGGCTGGGCGAGGCGCGCGCTGAGCTGCGGCCGGCGCCGATCGTGGTCCCGGCCAATTCGGTGGAGGTGGCGGTGCTGGCGCTGGGGCCGCGCACGCCGAAGGCGGCCATGACCTGGCTGCGGGTGGGCCTTCGCACGCTCCGGGCCAGGCTTTCGGGCGCCATCCTGCTGACCCGCGGCCAGGCGCTGATCGCGCGGATCTTCGAGGCGCTGCTGCGCCAGGGCGTGCCGATCTGGCGCGAGACGCCGCTGGTCGAACTGGTGTCCGAGGACGGCGCGGTGGTCGGCGCGCGGGTGCGGCGGGATGGAAAACTGGTGTCGATCCGGGCCGAGCGCGGCGTGCTGCTGAGCGCCGGCGGTTTCGCCCGCGACGCCGAGATGCGCCGCGAGCATCAGGCGCCCGCCGGGGTCGACTGGACGATGGCCCCGGCCGACGACACGGGCGATGCGATCCGGCTGGGCCAGGCCCTCGGGGCGGCGACCGACCTGCTGGACGAGGCGTGGTGGGTGCCGGGCACCAGCCCGCCGGGGTCGGCGATGCTGCACGTCTGGGACCGCTGCTTCCCCCACACCATCATGGTCGACGCCAATGGCGAGCGGTTCGTCAACGAGGCCGATCCCTACATGGCGGTCGGCCAGATCATGCTGGCGCGCCAGCGCGCGCTCGGCCGGCCCGGCTGGATGATCCTGGAGAGCCGCCACCGCGACCGCTACGCCTTCGGCATGACCCCGCCGCGGCTGACGCCCAAGGCCTGGTTCGAGAGCGGCTACATGAAGAAGGCGGACAGCCTGGAGGCGCTGGCCCGGTTGTGCGATTTCGATGCGCAGACCTTCAGGGCGACCATCGAGCGGTTCAACGGCATGGCGCGCTCGGGCCGTGACAGCGACTTCCACCGCGGCGAGACCGTCTACAACCGCTTCTATGGCGACGGCCGATCCAGGCCGAACCCGAACCTGGGCGCGATCGAGAAGCCGCCGTTCTACGCGGTCTCGGCCCACCCGGGCGACGTCGGGACGGCCGGCGGGCTGGTCACCGACGAGCACGCCCGGGTGCTGACGCCGGCGGGAATGCCGATCCCGGGCCTCTACGCGGCCGGCAACACCAGCGCCTCGGTGTTCGGGCGCACCTATCCGGGGGCGGGCGCCTCGATCGGGGCCTCGATGGTGTTCTCGCTGCGCGCCGCCCAGCACATGGCCGGCGTCAACCGATGAGCGGAGAGCTGCGATACCTGCCGACCGGCCTTGGCCGGGTCGCCTATGTGCGGCGCGGGACGGGGCCTTCGCTGGTGCTGCTGCACGGCAACGGCCATGCCTGGCACGAGTTCGAGCCGGTGCTGGACGACCTGGCGCGACGCTTCGACGTGGTGGCCTGGGACATGCCGGGGCACGGCGCCTCCGACGACCTGGCCGGGCCGCCGTCGATCGCCGGCTATGCCGCGGCGCTCGGCGAGCTGATCGACGGGCTGGGCCTGAAGGCGCCCGCCCTGGCCGGGACCTCGGTGGGGGCGATGATCGCGCTGGCCTGCGCCAACGCCCGGCCGGACGTGCGCGCGGTGGTGCTGGCCGAGGTGCAGTATCGCACCCGGGCCTGGTGGGACGCGGCCTGGCCGCGGGTGGAGCAGCTGTTCGGCCAGCCGGTGCAGAGCCGCGAGGAGGTGCAGCTGCGCTTCGTCTCGCAGGTGACCGACCTGCGGGTCGGGCGCTGGAACCAGGACCGTTCCCGCGTCGGCGCCCGGGGCCTGATCGAGGTGATGGCCGCGATCCGCGACTTCGACGTGATCGCCGCGCTGGCGGCGCTGCGCACGCCGGGCCTGATGCTGTTCGGCCAGTCCGGGCCGACCGTCGACATGGCGCCTTCCGTGCGCGAGGCGCTGCTTGGCCTGCGGGTCGAGGTCATCGCCGACGCCGGCCATTTCCTCACCATCGACCGGCCCGACGCCTTCGCCGAGGCCGTGTCGGCCTTCCTGGCTTCGGCCGAAGAGGAGCGGGGCGGATGAGCGTCGAACAGGTGATCGGCGCCGTGCGCGTGCGGGTCGACCGGATGCGGTGCGTCTGCAGCGAGTTCTGCACCTACATCGCGCCCAATACGTTTGAGACCGACGGGGAGGGCCTGGTGACCCTGCTGGCCGGCTCTACCGATTCCGAAGCCGCGGTGCGCGAAGCCGCCCGCAATTGTCCGGCCTCGGCGATTACAGTGGAGGCCGTGGAGCCATGACCTTGAAAGACCAGGCGGAGTCCGCTTCGGAGGCTGGCGTCGGCCGCTACGACTGGGAGCGCGAGACCACCCACCGCACCGGTGCGGGCTCGGTGGACGACCCCTATCCGCTGATCGCCGAGCGCCGGGCCGAGACGCCGGTGGCGCACGATTCCTTCTTCGGAATGTTCGGCCTGCCGGACCCGATGGCGGCGGCCTGGCCGGACGCCGAGCGGTTCTCGACCCTGACCTACGCGGCCACCGAGGCGGTGCTGCGCGACAACGCCACCTTTTCCAACGCCGGCATCCGGCGGATGACCGAGGACGTCTTCGGGCCGGTCTCGCTGATGGGGGCGGACGACCCCGAGCATCGCCAGTTCCGCCTGCTGGTGCAGCCGGCGTTCGGCAAGAAGGCGATGGGCCTCTGGACGTCCTGGGTGAAGCCGAGGCTGGGCGAGCTGATCGACGGCTTCGAGGGCGACGGCCGGGCCGAGCTCTACTTCGACTACTGCGCGCGCTTTCCGGTGTTCGTCATCGCCATGACCCTGGGCGTGGCGCGCGAGGACCTGGACCACTTCCACGAACTGGCCGCCAAGCTGCAGATCGGCGCCGCGCCGGCCGAAGAGGCGCGCGCGGCGCGCCATCAGGTCGAGGACTACATGCGCCGGGTGATCGCCGCCCGCCGCGTGGCGCCGAAGGACGACCTGATCAGCCTCTTGATCGACAGCGAGATCAGGGAGGACGGCGCCGCGCGCAAGATCACCGAGGAACAGATCCTGGGGCTGGTCTGCAACCTTCTGCCGGCCGGGGCGGGGACCACCTACCGCAGCCTCGGGATCATCCTGGTGACGCTGCTGCAGCGGCCCGAGCTGATGGCCCGGCTCTACGCCGACCGCGACCTGGTTCCGCTGGTCATCGAGGAGGCGTTGCGCTGGAATGGGCCGGTGCTGACCGCCCCCTTCCGCCTCGCCACCGCCGATGCCGAGATCGAAGGGGTGAAGATCCCCAAGGGCGCGCTGGTCGAGCCCGGCATCGCCGCGGCCAACCGCGACCCGGCGCGGTTCGAGCGGGCCGACGAGTTCGACCCGTTCCGGGCCCAGCAGCCCAACCTAGCCTTCAGCTTCGGCGCGCACTTCTGCGTCGGCGGCCAGGTGGCGCGGATGGAGCTGCGGAGCGCGCTGAACGCGCTGCTGGACCGCCTGCCGAACCTGCGCTTCGACCCGGACGTTCCCGAGCCGCAGCTGACGGGGCTGCTCTATCGCATGCCGACCGGCCTGCCGGTGGTCTGGGGCTGATGCGCGCGGCCCTGTTCCTCGAGGCGGGGGCGCCGCTCTCGATCCAGGAGGTCGAGGCGCTGCCGCCCGGGCCGGACGACGTGGTGGTGCGGGTCACCGCCACCGCGCTCTGCCAGACCGACGTTTCCGTCCGCGCCGGCAAGTACAGCTACGGCGCGCCGCTGATCATGGGGCATGAAGCCTGCGGGGTGATCGAGGCGGTGGGCTCGGCGGTCGAGGGCGTCGCGGTGGGCGACCGGGTGGCGACCTCCACCGCGCCCTGCTGCGGCGTCTGCGAGAACTGCCGGGGCGGGCGGCCGCACGTCTGCGTGCTGGCCCAGGAGGTGCGAAAGCCCATGCGGGCCAGGCTCGCCGACGGCTCGCTGGCCGTTGGGCTCTACGGCCTGGGCTCCTTCGCCGAGCAGATGACGGTCAACCGCGCCTCGGTGGTGCCGCTGACCACCAGCCTGCCGGACGAACAGTTGGCGCTGATCGGCTGCGGTGTGACGACCGGGCTCGGGGCCGTGCTCAACCGCGCCGACATCCGGCCGGGCGGCTCCGTCGCGGTGATCGGCTGCGGCGCGGTGGGCCTGGCGGCGATCCAGGGCGCGCGCATCGCCGGCGCCGAGACGGTGATCGGCATCGACCCGCGCGGGGCGCGCCGCGCCGACGCCCTGGCGCTCGGCGCGAGCCTGGCGCTGGAACCGGGCGAGGGGCTGGTCGAGGCAGTGCTGGCCGCCACCGGCGGGCGCGGGGTGGACGCCTGCATCGACGGGGTCGGCCTGCCCGACACCGTGCAGCAAGCCTACGCCATGACCCGCCAGGCCGGCAGCGTGGTGATCGTCGGCCTGCCGCCGCAAGGGACCCGCTACAGCTTCGACGCCTGGCCGTTCTTCCTGTCGGAGAAGCGCATCTCCAGCTCGCTGTTCGGCTCGGCCGACATCCGCCGCGACTTCCCCCGCTACGCCCGCTTCGCCGAGGAGGGGCGGCTGAACCTGGCCGGGCTGGTCTCGCGCACCCTGACGCTTGACGAGGTCAACGAGGGGCTCGACGCCCTGGCGGCCGGCGAGGTGTTGCGCGCGGTGATCGTGCCGAATTGAGCGCCGGCGGGCCGGGCGCTAGAGATCGTCCATGACGTCTTCGCCGCGCCGCAAGGGCGTGGGCCGCCCGCGCGACCCCGCCATCGACCAGGCCCTGATCCAGGCGGCGCTGGGCGAGCTGGCCGCCCACGGCTTCACCGGCATGTCGATCGATCGGGTCTCGGAGACCACCGGCATCGGCAAGACCACCATCTATCGCCGCTATCCGGACAAGAGCGCCCTGGCGGTGGCCGCCCTGGCGGCGCTAACGGTTGGCGAAACGGCGGCCGACAGCGGCGACCTGGTGGAGGACCTCGCCCGCCAGCTGACCCTCGCCAACGGCAACCTGGAGGCCAGCGGCAGCGTCGCCCTGCTGGGCGCCCTGCTGTCCGAGCGCGACCGCCAGCCGGTGCTGATCCAGACCTACCGCGAGCGCCTCTTCCAACCACGGGCCGACAAGATCCGCGCGCTGCTGAAGGACGCCCAGGCGCGCGGCGAGCTGCGCGCCGACCTCGACCTGGAGGCCGCCGGCCTGCTGCTGCTGGGCTTCCTGGCCGCCAGCTACATCGCCGACGCGCCGCTGGACGCGGGCCGTATCCGCCAGGCCGTGCGCGGCGTGGTGGACGGGGCGCGGGGCTGAGCGGCCCTAAGCGGCCCTCTGCCGCCGGAACGCCGGCATCACCTCCTTGGCGAAGAACCGCAGGCGCTCAGCGCCGCCCCAGGGGTCGTTGAACAGCACATAATCCACCCCAGCCGCTTCCAGCGCCTTCAGGGTCTCGATGCACTGGTCGGGCGTGCCCAGCACGGTGGCGGCGCGGGTCGCCTCGTCGGAGGTGTCCACGGCGAACGGGCCGGTCGGCGCGGCGGGCGGCGGGCGGCCGGGGATCTGCGAGGTGGCGGCCAGGTGGGCGATGGCCGCATGGCGCTTTTCGATCTCGCCCTCGATCTTGGCGGCGTCGTCGACCAGCATCAGGCCGCGGGTCAGGGCGATCTGGCCGGGCAGGGCGGCGGCGCCCGCCCTGGCCTGGGCGTCGCGGTACCAGCCGACCCGCTGGCCGGTCAGCTCCACCGAGCCGAACTGGTCGAGCAGCAGGCGCTGGCCCTGCGCGGCGGCCTGGCGCACCGAGCCTTCGCTGCCGGCGGCCACCCAGATCGGCGACGGCGACTGCACCGGGCGCGGCTCGACGATGACGTCCTGGAAGGTCCAGAAGCGGCCCTGGTGCGAGAACCGCTCGGTGGAGGTCCAGCTCTTGCGGACCAGCTCCAGGGTCTCCTCGTAGCGGGCCTGGGCTTCGGACGGATCGACCGAAAAGCCGTGGAACTCGTTGGCGCGGTAGCCGCGGCCGACCCCGAAATCGAGCCGCCCGTTGGAGACCAGATCGACGGTCGCCGCCTGCTCGGCCAGCAGCAGCGGATGGTGCCAGGGGAGGACCGTGACGGCCGTGCCCAGCCGCATGGTGCTGGTCAGCCCGGCCAGATAGGCCAGCAGCGACAGCGAGGCGCTGACCTGGCCCGCGCCGGTGAAGTGGTGCTCGACCAGGAAGATGGAGTCGAAGCCCAGCTGCTCGGCCTCGACCACATAGTCGATGAACTTGCCGTACGACTGGCTGTCGCCGGTGTGGCCCGCCGGGCGCGAGGCGCCGCCGAAGAGTCCGAAGCGCATGAGGGTCCTCCATATAGATACGATACAGTATCGTATCTATATGGGGCGGGCAAGCCTCTACGCGGGAAGGGCGGCCCGCGCGGCCGCCAGCGCCACCTGCCGGCCGACGGTGCGAAGCTGGCTCTCGACGCCGGTGTCCGCGCACCGGCCCTCGGCGAAAAGGCTGGCGTTCACCGAGATCGCCGCGGCGAAGGGTGTCGGCCAGCCGCGCAGGGCGTGGGTGACGGCGCGCAGGGCGTCGATGGTGGTCATGGCCGCCTGCGCGCCGAAGCCGGTGGCGATGCAGCCCACCGGCAGGTCGTCGAAATACTTGCGCGCGTCGCCGGCCATGTCCTCGGTGTAGTCGAGGGCGTTCTTCACCAGGCCGGAGATGCCGCCGTGATAGCCGGGGCTGGCGACGATAACCCCGTCGGCGGCCCGCAGGGCGGCCAGCAGATTGCGCGCCTCCAGCGTGCGGTCGGGCGCGGCCGGGTCGTACATCGGCATCTGCAGCTGCGGGCCGGCGAAGCACTGGATGTTCGCGCCGGCGCGCTCGGCTTCGTCCAGGGCGATCCTGAGGGCCGCCTCGCAGGTGGAGCCGGCGCGCAGGGTGCCTCCAAGACCGACGACCAGGGTCATGCCAGCTCCTCCTTCAGCAGGGCGCGCAGGGTCTCGACGCCCAGCTGGCGCGCGCAGGGAATATCGGCGGGACGCACGGGGCTCAGCCCATGCCGTAGGCGCCGAGCTTCGACACCGCCTCGGGGACCAGGAGGGCGTAGTCGACGCTGGGCGAGGACAGCTCCGAGCTCAACACGTCCAGCACGTAGGGGCCGGGATGGTCGAGCGCCGCCTTGAGGCCCGCCTGCACCTCGTTGATCGAGGCCGCGCGGGAGGCGCCGGCCCCCAGCGCCTTGCCGACGCCGGCGAAGTCCATCGGCAGGAAGGACGACTCCGGGCTGATGCCCAGCGAGCGCTCGCCCTGGATCACCCAGCCGAAGCCGGCGTTGTTGAGCATCACGAAGGTGATCGGCAGTTTCAGACGCACCGCCGTCTCGATCTCGCCGAGCCAGTAGGCGGCCGCGCCGTCGCCGGCCACGGCCACCACGTGGGCGCCGGGCTTGGCGCCCAGGGCCGCGCCGATCGCCGCCCCGCCCGCCCAGCCGATCCCGGCCAGGCCGCGCGGCGCGAGGAACCCGCGCCCGGCCTTGCGGACCCGGTAGCGCGAGGCGGTCCAGCCGGAGGCCAGGCTGGCGTCGGTGACCAGGATGGCGTCGTCGTCGACCAGGGCGCCGATGGCGGCGACCACCGCCTCGGGCGCCACCGCCGGATCGTCGCCCGCGGTGCCCGGCTGGGCGGGCAGCGGGCCCGAGCGCGCCCAGGACGCCTTGACCCTGGCCCTGGCCAGGGCGTCGGCGATCTGCCGGGCGGCCTCGCGCACATCGGCGACGATGGAGAGGGCGGCGGGGGTCGCGCGCCCCAGCTCCTCGCCGTCGATGTCGACATGGATCAGGGTCTGGTCCCGCGAGGGCAGGCGCCAGAGGAAGGAGTTGAACTGGGCGAACTTGCTGCCCAGCACCAGCACCACGTCGGCCTGCTGCAGGGTCTGGCTGGCCGCGACGTCGCCGAAGACGCCGACCACGCCGGCCGCCAGCGCGTGGCGTTCGTCGATGATCCCCTTGCCGTTGATGCTGGTCGCCACCGGCAGGCCGAACTCGTCGGCCAGCCGCGCGACCTCGGCGAAGGCGCCGCTCGCCATCGCCCCGCCGCCGGCCAGCACCGCGGGACGCTCGGCCGCGGCGATCAGCGCGGCGGCCTGCTCGACCAGGCCGGCAGGCGCCGCCGGGCGATGGCGCGGCCAGGCGGCCGTCCCGGGGCCGAAGCGCGAGAGGTCGAAAGCCTCGACCGGCGCGGCCATGACGTCCTCTGGCACCTCCAGGGCCACCGGGCCGGGGCGGCCGCTGACAGCCACGCGGAACGCGTGATCCATCATGTCGGCCAGCATGGCGGGCGCATGAACCCGTCCCACCCACTTGGTCACCGGCCGCAAAAGCTCGGTCTGCTCCAGCGCCTGCGAGGAGACCCCGCGATGGCGCAGGTGCTCGCGGGTGGTCTTGATGTCGGCGACCAGGGCCAGGACCGGGATCGCCGAGGCGTAGGCTTCGGCCAGGCCCGAAATCAGGTTGGTGGCGCCCGGCCCGACGGTGGCGTCGCACAGGCCCACCTTGCCGCTGACCCGCGCATAGGCGTCGGCCGCGCAGGCGCCGTTGCGCTCGTCATGCACCAGCACGTGCCGAAAGCCCCTGGCGCGCGCCGCCCCGTAGAACGGCACCGTCTGGCCGCCCGGCACGCCGAAACAGGTGTCGACGCCCACCGCCTGAAGAATCGCGACGATCTCGTCGGCTACCGTTGAACTGGTCATGGCCACCCCTCTCACTAAATAGTGCAATAATATATCTTAATTGAAAGCGCTAGCCGGCCTGCGTGATTTCGGACTGCAGCCGCGCCACGCCCCGGCGGCTGTGGAGCACCAGGGCGGCGGCCAGCGGCCCGCAGATCGCCGCCACGACCACGATGCCCGCCGCCAGGTGCTGCGGACCGCCGAAGGCGGCGGCGATCATGGCGATGGCGGTCGGGCCGACGGACATCGACAGGCTGGAGTTCATCAGCACCGCCACCGCCGAGAACTCGCCGCGCTGCTCGCCCGGCGCGGCCCACTGGACCGCCACCAGCGGCAGGACGCCGGTCCCCATCAGGCAGAACATCCCCAGGCCGAAGGCCGCCAGGTAGAGCTCGGGCGTCGGCGCCAGGGCCGCCGCGATGATCAACGGCGCTCCGGTCAGAAGGCCGAGAACCAGGGTCAGCGGCAGGGCGTCGGCGCGGCCGCGCGCCACCCACGCCTCGACCAGCCGCGGAACCAGCAGCATGCCGCTGATCGCGCCGGTCATGCTGGTCAGGCCGATCGCGACCCCGGCCTGACCGACGCTCCAGCCGAAGCTGCGGACCAGATAGGTGGGTCCCCAGGCCGCGAGGCCGAGGACGATGATCTGGCCGACGCCGCTGCCCAGGAAGAGATGGAACAGCGGCCGGTGGGCCGGCTTCAGCCAGGCCCAGGAGAGGGCGACGCCTGGACGCGGCGGGCTGAGCCGCGGCGGCTCGCGCACCGTCAGCATGGCCAGCGCCAGGACCAGGGCGGGGAGCGAGACGGCGAAGAACACCGCCTGCCACGGCTTGACCATCCCGAGCAGCGGCAGGCCGATCTGCTGGACATCGCCCAGGGCGCGGATCACCAGGCCGCCGAGCAGATAGGCGCCGGTCGCGCCCAGGGCCCCCATCGCCATGTAGAGGCTGGCGGCCCGCGCGCGCCGCCGCGGGGGCATGAGGTCGGAGATCAGCGACAGGGCGCCGGGCGTCAGCGCCGCCTCGCCGATGGCCACCCCGATGCGCAGCAGGCAGAGCATCGCAAAGCCGTTCGCCAGGCCCGAGGCGAAGGTGCAGGCCGACCACACCAGCGCCGTCAGCACGATGATGTTGCGCCGGTGCGCGCGGTCGGCGACCGCCCCCAGCGGCACCCCGATCACGGCGTAGAACAGGGCGAAGGCCAGGCCGATCAGCAGGCTGATCTGGGTGTCGCTGAGCCCGAGGTCGGCCTTGATGGGCTCCACCAGCAGACCGAGGATCATCCGGTCCACGAACGCGACGATATAGAGCAGGCCCAGAAGCCAGACGGCGTACCAGCCGCGCGCCGCACCCTGTTCCGACATGGCCTCCCCCCGAAAAGCGCCCCGACTCCCTAAATCGGCTTTTCAGTTAAATTGGTATACTATTTTATAGGCGAGCGCCGAATTGTCGCTAGAACGGGCGCGGGGAGGATGCATCGTGGGTTCCGGACTAGAGGCTGCAGGCGTCGGCATGGCCGCGCCCCGAGGCGAGGCGCGGGCCGCGGGCGACCTGGGGTTCTGGAGGCGGCTGGCCTTCTCGAGCCCGGCGTTTCCGCTCTCGGCGATGCTGCTGCCGGTGCTGATCTACCTGCCGGACTACTACGCCCGCGACCTCGGCATGGACCTGGCGGTGCTGGCCGGGGTGATGATGACGGTGCGCATCTTCGACCTGTGGTTCGACCCGTTCCTCGGTGTCGCGATGGACAAGACCAACACCCGCTTCGGCCGCTATCGGCCGTGGTTCGTGGCCGGGCTGCCGATCTCGCTGGTGGCGATCTGGATGCTGTTCATGGCCCCGGTGGGCATGACCGGGGCCTATCTGCTGTTCTGGCTGATCGCGGCCTATGTCGGCCAGTCGATGGGCCAGCTCGGGCACATGGCCTGGGCGGCGGCGGCCTCGCCCGCCTACGACCAGCGCTCGCGGGTCTATGGCTGGATCCTGGCGCTCTCGATCTTCGGCACCTTCGCGATTATGGCCACCCCGCCGTTCGCGCGCATGGCGCTGCAGATCGATCACGCCCAGAGCGTCAAGGCGATGGGTTGGCTGGTGATCGCGGTGCTGCCGGTCACCGTCGTGCTGGCGCTGCTGGCCGCGCGCGAGCCGCCGACCCCGCCGCCTTCGGCGAAGCCGGCGCTGCGCAACTATGTCGACCTGATCCGCCGCGGGCGGGTGGCGCGGCTGCTGGCGGCCGACATCACCTGGGGCACGGCCCCGGCGCTCGCCGCCACGCTGCTGTTCGCCTACATGGACGGATTGAAGGGCCTGCCGCGAGAGATCTCCGGCTTGATCCTGCTGGTCTATTTCGTCGGCGGCATGGTCGGCGCGCCGGTGTGGACCCTGCTGGCCCGCCGGTTCAGCAAGCACAGGGCGATGACGTTCGCCGGCCTCACCTATGCAGTGTTCCAGTCGGGGATCCTGCTGGCGCCGTCGCACAACGTGGCGCTGGTCGGCGTGGCGATGTTCCTGGCGGGCCTGGCCAGCACCTCGGGCCAGATCCTGTTCCGCTCGATGATGGCCGATATCGCCGACGAGGAGCGGCTGCACAGCGGCGTCGACCGCACCGGCCTGCTGTTCTCGCTGCTGACCGGCTCGGTGAAGATCGGCTCGGCCCTAGCGGTGGGCGCGGGGCTCTACACCCTGAAGGTGGTCGACTTCGACTTCGCCCAGGGGTCGGCCAATTCCGCCCAGGCCCTGCAGACCCTCTCGGTGCTGTTCTGCCTGGTCCCGGCGACGCTGGGCCTGATCACCGCCTTCATCATCAGCGGCCACAAGATCGACGCGGCCGCCCACGCCGAGATCCGCCGCCAGCTCGACGCCCGCGACGCCGAGCTGCGCTCCGCAGAAGCCGGCTGAGCGCGGTCAGTAGAGGTCGATCACCGAGGTCTCGCCGAGTTCGGCGATGATGATCCCGTGCAGCTGGATCATGTGCTCGCGCCAGGCCTGCTCGGCGCCGGCCGCGTCTCCAGCCTCGACCCGCTCGACCATGCGTTCGTGATTGGCCAGCGCCAGGCGATTGAGGTCCAGCTGGTCGGGCCGCGCGCGGGCCACGAACTGGGCGACATGGCGGCGGAAGATGTCGTCCAGCATCCCGACCATCAGCGCGGCGGCGACATTGCCGGCGCGCTGGATCAGGAGCTCGTGAATCACCGCCGTCGCCAGGCCGAAGGTCGCGAAGTCGGTGAGGGTCGCGCGCTCGTGCGCGATGTGCGCCTTCAGGGCGGCGATGTCGTCTTCGGTGCGGATGCGCGCCAGCCGGCCGGCGAGTGGCGGCTCGATGAAGGCGCGGGCCTCCAGCACCTCGGCCAGGGTGGCGTGGCGGACCTGCAGCAGGAAGCCGAACGAGCGCGCGGCGGTCTCGGCCTCGGGCATGCAGATGCGCGCGCCGCCGCCGGCGCCGCGCCGCACCCGGATCAGCCCCTCGGCCTCCAGGATGCGGAACGCTTCGCGCAGGGTCGGGCGCGAGACGTTGAACTGCTCCATCAGCCGCGCCTCGGCCGGCAGAGGATCGCCCTCCGAAAGGTCGCCGCGGGCGATCTGGCGGCGGATGACGTCCGCGATCAGTTCCGCAGCCTTTGGAATCTGCACCCGGACTGGCCTCTTCAGCGACTTGGGACGCCCCGTTTCGCCGCCCGGAATCGGCCCGGAGCTTTGGCGGAACAACGGTCCTCTAGCCCATGAAACCTTGCCCTGCAATCGCCCCCCATCGCGACTTTCGCGCGATGAATCTATAACCGGCGGAAAACAAATGATTTTTCCTGATGTGGAGTTCGATATGACATATATCAAGTATTCTATTGATTAGAATTATCTAACGATTTAAAAGGGAGCGGCTGCCCGGTCGATCCGGGAAACATGAAGATCCCGGGGGAGGGGACAACGATGAGCGCTTCCAGGCACGCGCTGCGTGCGATGCTGATGGCCGGAACCCTGCTCGGCGCGGCCGTCCCGCTGGCGGCGTGGGCCGACGAGGCCGCCGATTCGGGTGATCTGCTCGGCGAAGTGGTGGTCACCGCGCAGAAGCGCGCCGAGAACGTCAAGGACGTGCCGATCGCCATCACCGCGGCGAGCGGCGAGCGGCTTAGCGCCATGCAGATCACCAACTTCCACGATCTGTCGCGCGTCGCCCCGAGCTTCAACTCGAACCAGCTGGGCGACGCCCGCGCGTCCGGCATGAACATGCGCGGCGTGACCTCCACCCAGGGCAACCCCGGCCGGCAATCCTCGCTCGGCATCTTCGTCGACGGCGTGTTCATGGCGCGGACCGGGATGGCCTCGTCGCAGGACTTCCTCGACATCGAGCGGGTGGAGGTGCTGCGCGGGCCGCAGGGCACGCTGTTCGGCATGAACACCGCCGCCGGCCTGGTGCACATCATCACCCGCAAGCCCGACCTGACGCGCTTCGGCGGCTACGGCGAAGTGGTGTTCGGCAAGTACAACCTCGTGGAGGCGCGTGCGCGCGTCAGCGGCCCGATCATCCAGGACACGCTGGGATTCAGCCTCTCGGCCGGCGCCACCTCGCGGGACGGGTTCACCTACAACTCCACCACCATGCAGGACGTCGATGACGAGCGGAAGTTCAGCGTCCGCGGCAAGCTGATGTACAAGAAGGACAACTTCGACGCCCTGGTGAGCGCCGACTACGCCAAGGAAACCACCAAGTGCTGTTCCGCGGTGCTATGGAAGCTGCTGCCCGGGGCCAGCCTCGGCGGCGTGCCGACCGCGCCGATCGCCCCTCCGGGCCTGGCCTATGACCGCGAGACGCTGCAGAGCGGGATCAACACCAACCCCGTGCGCGGCAACGGCCTGTCGGCGGAGCTGAACTGGTATGTCGGCGACCATACGATCACCTCGCTGACCGCGGCGCGGTTCTGGACGCTGCAGCCGCTGAACGATCCGGACGCCCTGCCGCAGCGGTTCCTCGACAACTTCCTGATCGACCAGGGGCACCACCAGTTCAGCCAGGAACTGCGCCTGACCTCGCCCGGCGACCGCAAGCTCACCTATGTGGCGGGGCTGTTCTACTACGACCGCCGTTCGACCGACTACGAGGACATCCGCCTCGGCCCGGACGCGCCGGCCGCCTACAAGATCGCCGGCACCAACTTCGCGACCATCACCGATGCGCGGGTGCGCGACCGCACCTATTCGATCTTCGGCCACGCGAACTATCACTGGACCGACCAGTTCACGACCTCGGTCGGGGTGCGCTACACCCATGAGCCGCAGTCGGTGGTGTTCGTCCAGACCTCGAACAACCGCGTCTATCCCCAACTCGGCACGACGCGCGAGAAGCGCACCGACGAGGCCTGGACCTGGAAGTTCGACGCCAGCTACAAGTGGACGCCCGACATTACGACCTATGCGTCGATCGCCCGCGGGTTCAAGCCCGGCGGGTTCGAGATCACCCGCCGCTCGAACATGGTCGACTTCCAGTTCGAGCCGGAAACCAACCTCAACTACGAGGTCGGGCTGAAGGGCTACTTCCTCGACCGGCGCCTGTCGATGAACCTGGCGGCCTTCTACACCGAGTACGACGACTTCCAGACCCTGGCCTTCAACGGCACCTCCTACACCACCCGCAACGCCGAGCAGTTCGTCACCAAGGGGATCGAGGTCGAGGGCGAGGCGCACCCCATCGACGGCCTGTGGGTCACCGCCGCCGCCAGCTACGTCGACGCCACCTACACCGACTTCAAGAACGGCACCTGCCGGCCGGGCATCGCGGGCGTCTGCGACCTGT
Source organism: Caulobacteraceae bacterium (assembly GCA_020852035.1). Taxonomy (GTDB): domain Bacteria; phylum Pseudomonadota; class Alphaproteobacteria; order Caulobacterales; family Caulobacteraceae; genus Phenylobacterium. The sequence continues at coordinate 4,655 of JADZBR010000312.1, read as the reverse complement.
CGGGCGAGCGGCTGAACGGCTCGGCGAAATACTACTTCAACGCCGCGGCGCGCTACGAGCGCCCGATCTCGGAGAGCTGGCGCGGGTTCGGGATGCTCGACTTCGCCTACAAGAGCAGCATCTACATCTCGCAGAACCTCGACCCGAACACCCGCAGGGGCGGCGGCGGCATCGTCAACGGCCGGGTCGGGATCAAGAACGACGAGGGCCTGTCGATGGAGGTGTTCGCCACCAACCTGCTGAACAAGGACTACATGAACTTCATGTTCCTCGCGCCGTTCTCGCAGGCGACCTACGTCGGCTACGTCGGCGCCCCGCGGGTCTATGGCGTGCGGGTCTCCAGGTCGTTCTAGCGCGCGGGAGAGCCGGGCGCCTCTCGCGAACGCCGGCCCGGCTCTCCGATCCCGCGGATCACGTGACTTTCACTTGCCCACTCTAAATAGTGATATAATTATTCTACTAAGGCGCTCCAGCGCCAGCGGAGGAACCGATGCCCTACGTCGAGAACGAGATCATCCACGACGCCGACGCCCACATCGTGGAGATGCCGGACTGTCTGGACGCCTTCATCGAGCCGCGCCTGAAGGCCGCCTATCACGAGGCGCGCGCCGCCGAGCACGAGTTCAAGGTCCGCATGCTGGGCCGCGACGAGCACTTCGCCAAGGTCCGCGCCAAGCAGCGCGACCCGGAGTTCCGCGCCGGGGCCGAGGAGAACCTGATGGCCCGTAAGGGCTATGACTCCCTCGGCGGGTTCCTGCCGGAGGACCGGCCCCGGGCGCTCGACCTGCTCGGCTTCGCCACCCAGCTGATCTTCACCTCCATGTGCCTGCGTAATTTCGAGCTCGACCGCGGCGGCGACATGGACCTCTGCTACGGCGTGGCGCGGGCGCACAACCGGATGATCACCGATTTCTGCGCGCACGACCGGCGCATGCTGCCGGTCGCCTATACGCCGATCGCCGACATGGCCCGGGCGCCGCAGGAGGCGCGCGCGGCGCTGGAGATGGGGGCCAAGGGGTTCATGATCCCGTCCGAGCCGCCGGTCGCCCACTCGCCCAGCCACATCGACCTGGACCCCTTCTGGGCGGTGGCCGAAGAGGCCGGCGTGCCGATCCTCTTCCACATCACCGGCACCAACCTTTCGCCGTCGTATCGCAACAACGGCAAGGCCCCGATCGTGATTGTCAGCGGCGACGGCGACTCCAATTCGCTGGGCTACATGTCGATCCCGCAGCCGGTGCAGAACACCCTGGCGGCGCTGATCTTCGACGGGGTGATGGACCGCTTCCCGAACCTGAAGTTCGGCGCCATCGAGCTGGGCGCGTCGTGGCTTCCGAGCTGGCTGAAGCTGATGGACAACTCCTTCGAAGCCTTCGCGCGCCACGAGGAGCGGCTTCGCAACCTCAGCGGCCGGCCCAGTGAAATCGCCCGCCGCCAGCTCCGCGTCACCCCGTTCCCGACCGAGGACACCGCCTGGATCATCGAGAACTCCGCCGAGGAGATCTGCATGTTCTCGTCGGACTACCCGCACGTCGAGGGCGGTCGCAACCCGCTGAAGCGGTTCCGGGAATCCCTGGACAAGGGCGGGATTTCGCAGCGGGCGAAGGATCGGTTCTTCCGCGAAAACTACATCGACATGATGGGGGCCGCGCTGCCCGAGGACCTGCGCTACCCCAAGCATCTGATCGCGGCCTGAGCTCCCTGACTATCGGACGTCTCGCCGCCGGGCCCGGCCCCGACGGCGCGGCGTCCGCCTTTTTCGCGCGCGGCGGGCGCCGCGCGGCCATGCCTGCCGGGAGGATTGCGTGCAGCGCCAGCAAGGCCCGCTCAGCGGGGTGAAGGTTCTGGAGATCGGCCACTACATCGCAGCCCCGCACTGCGCGATGATGCTGGCCGACCAGGGCGCGGAGGTCGTCAAGCTCGAGCCGCGCGGCGGCGAGCCCGGACGCAAGGCGCCCCCCTACAGCGAGGCCGGCGAGAGCCTGGCCTTCGCCTGCCACAACCGCGGCAAGCGCAGCGTTGAGCTGGACCTGCGCCGGCCCGAGAGCGCCGAGGCGCTGAACGCGCTGCTGGGCTGGGCCGACATCGTGGTCACCAACTACGCGCACGGCATTCCCGAGAAGCTCGGCTTCGGCTTCGAGCAGCTTTCGCAGATCAACCCGCGGGCCTGCATGGTCCACATCACCGGCTTCGGCCAGGGCGACGAGCGCCGCGACTATCTGGCGTTCGATCCGGCCATCCAGGCGATGAGCGGCTTCTCCGACCTGACCGGCGACGCCGACGGCCCGCCGACCATCAGCCAGTTCTTCGTCGCCGACCACGCCGCCGGCATGATCGGCGCCTATGCGGCGATGTGCGCCCTGTGGGAGGCGCGGGCGACCGGCAAGGGACGGCTGGCGCCTGTCAGCATGCTGGAGGCCATGACCTCGCAGCTCAGCTACCACGTTCCCAGCAAGGGCGTGGCCGGCAAGTCGCCGACGCGGGTGGCCCGCGCCCCGGAATCCTTCGACTACTTCCAGACCTCGGACGCGCCGATGTACCTGGCGGCCGGCACCCCGGCCAGCTGGCGCGCGTTCAGCGACCTGCTCGGCCATCCCGAGTGGGCGCCGGAGGGCAAGCGCCCGAACCTCGTCGAGAACGCCGAACTGAAGGCCACGATCGCCGAACTCGCCGGCGAGTGGTTCGCGGCGAGGACGTCGTCGGAGGCCTTCCATGCGCTGCAACGCGAAGGCGTGCCGTGCGGCGTCGTGCGCAGCATCGCGCAGATCTACGACGAGGAACTGGCGGCCGGCTCGTCGGTCATCTCGCATGTCGAACTGGGCGGCGGCGGCCCGCCGGCCCCGGTGCCCGGCCCGGCCTTCGCCATGTCTGGCGCCGAGGCGCGCACCCTGCGCGTCGCCTCGCTGGGCGAGAACACCGGCGAGGTCCTGGCCGAGCTTGGGCTGGCGGCCGAGCGGATCGCCGCCCTGGCGGTCGCGTCGGGGAGCCCGAAACCGGCCGGCGCCGCCTGATGGCGCGCTTCGCAAAGCCCTTGCGGACCGCCCCGTGACGCCGGTCAGGGTCGGCGTGCTGGGCTGCGCGCGAATCGCCCGCTCGGCCATCCTGGAGCCGGCGCGGCAGTCTGCCGACATCGTGGTGAGCGCCATAGGCTCGCGCGATGCGGCGCGCGCGGCGGCGTTCGCCGAGGCCCACGGCGTGGCGCGCAGTCACGGCAGCTACGAGGCGCTGATCGACGATCCCGAGATCGAGGTCGTCTACAACCCGCTTCCCAACAGCCTGCACGCCGAGTGGTCGATCAAGGCGCTGCGGGCGGGCAAGGCGGTGCTCTGCGAAAAGCCGCTGGCCTCCAACGCGGCCGAGGCGCAGTCGATCGTCGATGCGGCCCGCGAGAGCGGCGCGCCGCTGATCGAGGCGTTCCACTATCGCTATCACCCGGTGGCCGATTTCATCGTCCGGACCGTGCGGTCCGGGATCCTGGGCCGGCTCACCCGCATGCGCGCGGCGATGAAGGTCTCGGCCGGCCTGGTGGCGCCGGGCGACATCCGCTTCCAGGCCGACCTCGCGGGAGGCTCGGCGATGGCCCTGGGCGCCTACGGCGTCAACATCATGCGGCTGGTCGCGGGCGGCGAGCCTGAGGTGATCGAGGCGGCCGCCGATGAGGTATCACCCGGCGTCGACGGCGCCATGACCGCCCGGCTGCGGTTCGAGGACGGCCTGGTCGGCGAGCTGGAGTGCGCTCTCTCGGCCCCGGCGTTCGAGGCCGCGTTCAGCCTCGAGGGAGAGGCCGGGCGCCTCGAGGTGGCCAATCCCTTTCTGCCGCAGCTCGGGCACCGCGCGGTGCTGGAGGCCGGCGGCGAGAGCCGCACCGAACGCTTCGACAAGACCGCGACCTATGTCTTCCAGGCCCGCCACGTGGTGGAGGTGGTGCGCCACGGCGCGGCCGTCCGCACGCCCGGCGAGGACGGAGTGGCCAACATGGCGGTGATCGACGCCCTCTACCGCGCCGCCGGCCTGCGGCCGCGCGGGTCGCACAGCCAGTGACGGACGCGCCGATGGATCGCCTGACCTACGCTTCCCCCGAATGGATCGCGCTGATGCGCCAGACCCTGCGAGACCTCGCCGGCGAAAGCCCGGCCGACCTCGATGGCGTGGATTTCACCATGTGCGAGGTGATCCGCGACGTGCCGCCGTCGGGCGGCGAGGTGGTGCTGGCCGCCCGGTTCCGGGGCGCCGAACTCACCTTCTTCGACGAGGCCGTCGAGGCCGACGTGCTGGTGCGCGGGGACTATGAGGCGATGCTGCCCGGCGCGCGGCTGGCGCACCGCACGGCGACGCCCGAGGCGCTGGCCGAACAGGCCGCCCGCCGCCGCGCGCTGGTCGAGGCCGGGCGGCTCTCCTCGTCGGGCGACATGAGCAAGGCGCCCCGGCCGCTGCTGCGCCTCCTGTCGCGGATGCACGACCGGATGGCCGAACGCACGGCCTGAGGATCGAGCCGATGACCCCGCAAGCACGCGCCTCCCTGGCCGAACAGGTCGTGGGCCGCCGCGAGCTCTTTGTCGCCGGCCGCTGGCGCGCCGCGAGGTCGGGTCGCCGGTTCGACGTGGTCGACCCGGCGACGGAGACCGTGCTGGCCAGCGTCGCCGACGGCGCACCGG
>JADZBR010000311.1 GCA_020852035.1 Caulobacteraceae bacterium | reverse complement strand
GACGTTCTCCGAGGTCATGGACGCGGTGATCAACAGCATCGGCGGCTGGTACGCTTTCGATGCGACGGGCGTGCTGCGCATGGGCCGCCTGGAGGCGCCGTCGGGCTCGCCGGTCTGCACCCTCGGCGACGAGGACATCCTTGGCACGTTCGAGCGCCGCCCGGCGCGCGACGGCGACATCCCCTGCTGGTCTTACACGGTGCGGCACAGCCGCCTCTGGACGGTGCAGGGGAGCGACTTGGCCGGCGGCGTCAGCGCCGCGCGCCGCGCGATCCTGGCGAACGAGTACCGCGCCGAGGTGGCGACGGATGCGGCGGTGAAGACGCAGTACCTGCTGGCGGCCGAAGAGGTGGACGACACCCTGCTGACGGACGCGAGCGCTGCGGCGACCGAGGCCGCCCGGCTGCTTGCCCTGCACAAGGTCCGCCGCGACTTCTTCGACGTGACCGTTCCGGCCCAGGTCCTGACCGAGAACGGGCTGGAGCTCATGGACGTAATCGAGGTGGTGAACGCCCGCTTCGGCCTTTCGTCCGGCCGGCTCTTCCGGCTGCTCGGCATCAACTACGAACTCGCGGGCGACCGCGTGACCCTGACGCTCTGGGGCTGACCGATGGCGCATGCGATCCTGGCCTTCGGCAACCGCGCCGATGAGGCGACGCTGAGCGGTGGGGACTGGGAAGCCACCCTGCCGCTCGACAACCTGAAGGACCGGCGGCTGGGCCGCGTGGCGCGGTCGGCGTCGCTCGACCTGGCGGACACGCAGTTCGACGCGGATTTCGGCCAGCTTCGGCTTTTTCGCACCGTCGCCATTGTCAACCACAACCTCAACGACTACGGCCGCTACCGCATCCGGCTCAGCACCGTCGCCGACTTCTCCAGCACCGTCGCGGATAGCGGCTGGAAGGACGCCTGGCCGGCGGTGATCCCGATGAGCCAGCGGCCCTGGAATTCGCCCTACACCTGGAACGGCAAGTGGACGCCGGAAGAGCGCGCCTACCTCACGCCGCTGATCGTCTTCAACCTGCCGACCAGCCTCAACGCTCGGTATCTGCGGGTCGAGTTTGAGGATCCCGACAATCCCGACGGCTACGTCCAGGCCGGCCGCCTGTTCATCGGCGACGGCTGGCAACCGGTGCGCAACATGGTCTACGGCGCGCAGATCGGGTGGGAGAGCAGGACCGAGGTTCAGGAGGCGATCTCCGGCGCCGACTACTTCGATGTCCGCACGCCCGCCCGCGTGGTGCAGTTCGGCCTGGAGGCGATGAGCGAGGACGAGGCGATGGTCTACGCCTTCGACCTCGAGCGCCGCGTCGGCGTCCACGGCGAGTGCGTGTTCCTCTGGAACCCCGACGACACCATCCACGCGCCGCGCCGGCAGTTCCTCTGCCGCCTGCGCACCCTGTCCATGATCGAGAACCCCGGCCCGAACCGCTGGCGCGCGCCGTTTGAAGCCAAGGAGCTCCTGGCATGAGCGACATCGTCGTCACCTTCAGCGAGGACATCGGGGGCGCCGGGACCGTCATCAGCTCCGGCACCGATCCTGATACCGGTCTGGTCGGCGCCGACGGCTTCGGCCACGTCGAGAGATTCCCGAAAGCGCTGGAGCAGACGGCCGCGATCGTGCGCCACGCGACGGAGATGGCGGCGAGCGCCAACAACGCCCCCGGCACCTCGGCGACCTCCACCTCCAGCATCACCATCGGCACCGGCTCGAAGAGCCTGACGCTGGCGCAGACCGGCAAGGCGTTCGCCGTCGGCCAGACGGTGGTGATCGCCCGCACGTCCGCGCCCGGCAACCAGATGGTCGGAGAGATCACCGCCTTCAACGCCGGTGCCGGCGCCATGACGGTGAACGTGCGCTCGATCCTGGGGAGCGGGACCTACACCGACTGGACGATCAGCCTCAGCGGCCAGCAGGGCGAGGCGGCGCGCAGCTATGTGCTCTCGCGCTCCAGCAATACCATCCTCGGGGCCAGCGACCTTGGGAAGACGCTGAAGCCGACGGCGACCTACACCCAGACGGTGACGGCGGCCGCGACGCTGGGGGACGGCTGGAGGATCAGGGTGCTGCCGCCGCCGGCGGGATCGGTGCTGACGATCGACCCCAACGGCTCGGAAACCATCGACGGGCTGACGACGATCAAGGTCTATCCCGGCGAGCCGGGCTTCGACCTGGTCTGCGACGGCGCCAACTTCCAGACGACCGGCCGGGTGCGCGGCGGCTGGCTGACGATCATCCCGAAGACGGACGTTTCCGGTTCACCATCGACGCTCGATTTCACCACCAGCTTCGACGACGCCGAGCTGGACGAGTGGAGCCTGGAAATCGAGGGCCTGTCGACCAGCGGCGTCGCGCAGTCGACCCTTTCGGTGAACACCGGATCGGTGGGAAGCCCGTCATGGACGGGCGCGGCGATGAACGCCTTCACCACCGGCGTTTCCGGCGGCGGGACGATCACTGTGAGTATCTACGCCGCCGGCCTCACCAGCTCCTCGCCTGGGGCGAGCGACAGCCTGAACAGCCGCATCCAGCTGCGCCGGCTGGCCGCCGGCGGGCGCCCGCAGCTCACGCTGGAGAGCCAGGCCAGCGGCGGCCCGGTGCATTACGGCCTGCAGAACCTCGCCGCCTGCGCCGGCCTGAGGGTGGCTGCGGCCTCCGGCAATTTCGACGCCGGCAGCTACGTCCTCAAAGCCCGCAGGAAGGCCGCCTGATGCCCCGCTCGATAATGGATAACGGCGTCGTCCGCGAGATGACGACGCAGGAAGAGGCCGCCTTCGAGGCGGCGCTGCCGACGCTGAGCGCGCGCCGCGCCGCCTGCCTGCGCCGGCTGGCGCAGCGCCGGTGGG
>JADZBR010000310.1 GCA_020852035.1 Caulobacteraceae bacterium | reverse complement strand
TGAGAATGGTCTTGGCGCGCTGGTCGAGGCTCTTCACCAGCCAGTTGGCCGAGGAGAGGCAGTCGGAGACGAAGACCTTCTCCTGGTCCGAGCGGGCCACCTTGGACACCCGCGCGTGATAGCGCTGGTCGACCAGCAGGCGCGGCAGGGTGTCGGTGTTGAGCTCCACGTGCCAGAGGCCGCCGAGGCCCTCGCGGACATGGACGTCCGGCTGCACCGGCTGCACCGGCTCGCCGCCGAAGGCCGCGCCGGGGCGGGGGTTGAGGGCGCGCAGCTCGGCGATCATCTCGCGCAGGTCCTCGTCGTCGACGCCGCAGGCCTTCTTCAGGGCGGCGGTGTCGCGGCGGGCGAGGAGTTCGAGGTTGTCGAGCAGCGCCTCCATCGCCGGGTCGCAGCGGTCGCGCTCCTTCAGCTGCAGCGCCAGGCATTCGCGCACGTCGCGGGCGAAGACGCCGGTGGGCTCGAAGCCCTGCAGCGTGGCCAGCACGCGCTCGATGGCGCCCGCGTCGCAGCCCAGCCGCTCGGCGATCTCCCCGAGGTCGGCGCGCAGGTAGCCGCCCTCGTCGACCGCGTCGATCAGCACGCTGGCGATGGCGACGTCCGCGCCGGCGAGGCCGGAGACCGAGAGCTGGTCGTGCAGGTGTTCGGGCAGGCTCTTGTCGCGCGCCAGGCCGCGCTCCAGGCCCTCGTCGTCGATGGCCTCGAAGCTGCCGCCGCGCCCGGCCTTGGACCAGTCGATGGCCCCGCCGGTCTCGGCCGCCGCATCGCCCGTGGCGATCTCGCCGCGCGAGCCGGAATCCTGATCGTAGGCGGTGACGTCCATCGACTGCTCGACCTCGCCGAGCGTCATCTCGCCGGCCGGCGCCTCGTCGCTGCGCTCGACCGCCTCGCGGGCGTCGTCGCGCTCGTCGCGTTGCAGGAGGGGATTGCGCTCCAGCTCGCCCTCGACGAAGGCTTCCAGCTCGAGATTGGAAAGCTGCAGCAGCTTGATGGCCTGCTGCAGCTGGGGCGTGATGACCAGCCCCTGTCCCTGCCGTATCTCGAGCCGTGCGCTGAGCGCCACGTCGTTCCCCCTGGCGTGAATCTTGCGAGGGAGACTTTAGGACCGCGTTTCCGAGCGATTGGTTAACTCGCGCGTCCTTCTCCCCTTGCGGGAGAAGGGACCTTAAGCCCGCGCCGGCAACTCGTAGCGTTCGCCGAGGTAGACCCGGCGCACATCGGGGTTGGCCACGATCTCCTCGGGCGTGCCTTCGAACAGCACCTCGCCGCCGGCGATGATCGAGGCGCGGTCGATGATGTCGAGCGTCTCGCGCACGTTGTGGTCGGTGATCAGGATGCCGATGCCGCGCTGCTTCAGATAGCCGATCACCTCGCGGATGTCGGCGATCGCCAGGGGGTCGATGCCGGCGAAGGGCTCGTCCAGCAGCATGAAGCTGGGCTCGCTGGCCAGCGCCCGGGCGATCTCCACGCGGCGGCGCTCGCCGCCGGAGAGCGAGATGGCCGGCGCCTTCCGAAGGTGCTCGATGTGCAACTCGCCCAGCAGTTCGGTGACCCGCGCCTTCACCTTCGCAGCGTTCTTCTCGCGCAGCTCGACCACGGCCAGGACGTTCTCCTCCACCGTCATGCCGCGGAAGATCGAGGTTTCCTGCGGCAGGTAGCCGACACCCATGCGGGCGCGCTGGTACATCGGCTGGCCGGTGATGTCCTCGCCGTCCAGCAGGATCTTGCCGTAGTCGGCCGCCACCAGGCCGGTGATCATGTAGAAGCAGGTGGTCTTGCCCGCGCCGTTCGGGCCGAGCAGCCCCGCCACCTCGCCGCGCTGCAGGCGCAGGGAGACGCCCTTCACCACCGCGCGGTTGCGGAACGACTTGCCGATGTTGTCGACGAACAGGCCTTCGAGCGGGATCGCGCCGGAATCGGGCATGGGCTGGGCGTCAGGGCTGCTGGCGTGACGCGGGATAGAAGACGCCGCGCACCCGCCCCGGCTTGTTGCGGCCGGTCACGTCCGACTGCATCCGGGCTTCGCCGGTGCGCGTATTGACCACCATCTTGCGGCCCCGGAGCACATTCTGTCCCTGCGCGGCGACGACGTCGCCGGTGATCGTGATGGTCTCGGCGGCCACGTCGTAGACGCCGCTGTCGCCGCGGACGCGACGATCGCCGGTCACGTAATAGACGTTGCCGACAGCTTCGAGACGTTCGGTGGCCCCGCAATTGCCGCCGCCGGGCGCGCCGCCGGAGGCCGCGGCCGGCTTCGCGCCCGCCTTGACCTCGGCGAACGCGCGCAGCGTGTCCGCGCGCAGCCTTGCGGGGCCTTGCAAGGCTTCGGCGCCGCCCTTCCAGATCATCAGGCACGGGTTGTTCAGCACCTCGAGCTCGTCGGCGGTGATGTCGATCGGCGCGTCGGCGTCGATCCCCTGGCGCGCCTGCGCCGCGCCCGCCGCCGCCAGGACGGCCGCGCAAAGAAGGCTCGCGCCGAGTTTCATCGCAATCTCATTCATTGATCCGGCCCCGGACGCCGCCCTTGAAGACCATGCGCTCGCCCCTGTCGTAGATGCCATAGGACTGCGCTTCAATCTGGCCAAGGTTTCCGGCGCCCTTGATGGCGCCCTTCCCCTCGATCTGGCCGGTCTTGGTGTTGAAGGTGGATTGCTGGGTGACGATCTCGGACGCGCCGTCGTTGAGCCGCACGCCTCCCTTCAGGTCCAGCAGCCCGTCGTCCTCGCGATAGACCCCGGTGGTCGCCGAGAGGTTGGCCTTGCCGCCGTTCCCGTCCTGGTCGAGCGTCACGTTCGGACGGTCCAGCATCACCCGCTGGTAGTCGTTCTCGTCGCGCACGGCGGTGATCGCCGAGAGCACGAAGGCGCGGCCCTGCTCGTCGCGGCCGTAGAACTTCGGATTGACCAGCCGGATCGGTACATTGGCGGCGGCCTGGGCGTCCGCGTCGGCGAAGCTGCGCCAGATCACCTGCCCGGCCAGGGCCGCCACCAGGACGCCGATCAGCGCCGGCAGGCCGAGACGCAAGGCGCGGACCACGCGCGAGCGCCGCCGCCAGCGGGCGAGGTCCGCCCGCCGCCGGCGGATCAGGTCGTCGTCGAAGGTTGCGGCGGTCATGCGTCAGCTGTGCGCGAAGATGTCGACCTCGTCCCAGCCCGCGACGTCCAGCCTGGCGCGGTGGGGGAGGAAGTCGAAACAGGCCCGCGCCAGGTCGTCGCGGCCCTCGCGGGCCAGCATCTCATCTAGGCGCGCACGCAGCCGATGCAAATGCAGCACGTCCGAGGCGGCGTAGGCCAGTTGTTCGGCGGAGAGTTCGGCCTGACCCCAGTCGGAGCTCTGCTGGGCCTTGGACATATCGACGCCGAGCAGCTCCTTGCTGACGTCCTTCAGTCCGTGGCGGTCGGTATAGGTCCGCGCCAGCTTGGAGGCGATCTTGGTGCAGTAGACGGGGGCGGTCACCACCCCAAGGTGCAGCCAGAACATGGCGATATCGAAGCGGCCGAAGTGAAAAATCTTCGTCACCGCCGGATTGGTCAAAAGCGCCTTCAGGTTCGGCGCGTCGTAGGCGGGTCGGTCGAGTTGCACGATGTGCGCGTCGCCGTCACCGGCCGAGAGCTGCACCACGGTGAGAGCGTCGCGCCCCAGCCGCAGGCCCATCGCTTCCGAATCGATGGCCACCGCCTCGGCCCCGTCGAAGAGACCAGCCGGCAGGTCTCCACGATGCAGATGATTGGTCATCGTTCACCCCACCTCTTGCGCGAAGGCCCTCTTGCGAAGGGTGGTGCCCAGGAGAGGACTCGAACCTCCACGGCCGTTAAGCCACTGGCACCTGAAGCCAGCGCGTCTACCAATTCCGCCACCTGGGCCCGGTCCGTCGGATCGGGAGGCGCGCTAATTAGGGAAAAGGGCGAGGGGCGTCAATGAGGCTGCGTTGCGAGCGCGGGCGGGCTCGGCTATTCGGGCGGCGGCGATGCATCGCGTCCCTCGAGACGCCCGCCTCCGGCGGGCTCCTCGGGATGACCAACGCGGTGCGGTCCACCAACCTAGGCATGGCGAGGAGCGGCCCTGGGCGCGCGTCTCGAACCACGCACTGAAGGAACGGCGATGCAGGACTTGGTGACGGTGTTCGGCGGCTCAGGCTTCGTCGGCCGCCAGGTGGTGCGGGCGCTGGCCCGGGGCGGCTGGCGCGTGCGGGTGGCCGTGCGCAAGCCGCACCTGGCCGAGGACATGCGGCTGGGCGGCGAGGTCGGCCAGATCCAGCTGGTGCAGGCCAACGTCCGCCACGACCGGTCGGTCGCCGCCGCGCTGGACGGGGCCGTCGCCTGCGTCAACGCCGTCGGCCAGGCGGTCGAGCGCGGCCCGCAGACCTTCGAGGCCGTGCATGTGGACGGCGCCCGCCGTGTCGCCGCCGCCGCCCGCAAGGCCGGGGCGCGCCGGCTGATCCAGTTCTCCGGCGTCGGCGCTTCGGCGGACTCGACCTCGAAGTACGCCCGCGCCCGGGCGGCCGGCGAAGCGGCGGTGCGCGAGGCGTTCGCGAACGCCGACATCCTGCGCCCCTCGGTGGTGTTCGGCGCGAACGACCGTGTGACCACCCTCTTCGCGCGCCTGGCGGCGATGAGCCCGGCCGTGCCGCTGGTCGGCGCGGACACCCGGCTGCAGCCCGTCTCTGTGGGCGATATCGCCAAGGCCGCGCGGCGCCTCCTGGCGACCGAGACCGTCGGCGGCGGCGCCTACGAACTCGGCGGCCCCGAGGTGCTGACCGTTCGCGAACTGGTGGAGCGCATCTGCGCCGAGATCCAGCGGCGCCCGGGCCTGATCCCGCTGCCGTTCTTCGCCGCCGACCTGATGGCCAGGGTCGGCGACCTCGCCGCCGCCATCGGCCTGCCCGCCCCGATCACCACCGACCAGGTGGAGCTGCTGCGCGAGGACAATGTCGCGACCGGGCCCGGCCTCGCGGACCTGGGCGTCGCGCCGACCCCGCTGGAAGCCGTGCTGGCCAGCTACCTCTACCGCTACCGCCCCGGCGGCCAGTACGCCGACAACCTGAAGCGCGCGGGCGCCTAAGTGTCGTCTTCGACGAGTTGAACGACGAAGGTGCGGTCGGCCCAGTCGATCATAGGTGCGGCGTCGGGGTCTTCGGCGATGGCGCGCTCGATATCGGCGTCAGTCAGAGCGTCGAATTCCGACCAATCAGTTTGAGCGGCCTTCTCGACCTGCGCTTTCGACAGCCTGACGATAGGCTTCTCGTTCACGACGTCCGGCTCTCCTTGCCGAAATGATACGGACAAAATTGGCCCTTGGGGTCCAGACTACCACAATCGTCCGGCCATCGAGAACGCCAAGCGCCGTAAACCGATTCTCACCGTCCAGGGCGGCCGGTCTGGTCAGCGTCAGGCCGAGCAAGGTCGTGGCCGCACTCGCAAAACTGATCTTGTGCTTTCCGAAATTGGCTTCGGCCTTGAACGGGTCCCACTCGAACGCATTCATCTCAGCGTCGCCAAGCCGATCAGGCCCGCCGTCCCGACGATGATCCGCCACCAGGCGAAGAGGCCGAAGCCGTGGCGGCTGATGTAGTCGAGCACGTAGCGGACCACGATGAAGCCAGCGACGAAGGCGGCGACGAACCCGACCGCGATGATCCCCGCGTCGTCGGCGTTCAACTGGTCGATGTTCTTGTAGAGGTCGTAGGCGAAGGCGCCGGCCATGGTCGGCATGGCCAGGAAGAACGAGAACTCGGTGGCCGCCCGCTTGTCGCACTTCATCAGGAGCGCGCCGGCGATGGTCGAGCCGGAGCGCGAGACCCCAGGGACCAGGGCCAGCATCTGGAAGACGCCGATAACGAGCGCGGCCGTCAGGGGAATCTGCTGGGCGTCGGTGTAGTGCGGCTCTAACTTCATCTGGTCGAGGAAGAGGAGCGCGATCCCGCCGAGGATCAGGGTGGCGCAGACCAGCGCCGGCGTCTCGAACAGCACCGTCTTGATGTAGTCGTGCAACGCCACCCCGACCGCCGCGGCGGGCAGGACGGCCAGCACGATGGCCGCCACGACCCGGCGCGTGGCCGGATCGCTGGGCAGGGTGATCAGCAGCGTCCAGAGCTTGGCGAAATAGACGCTGACGATGGCCAGGATGGCGCCCAGCTGGATCAGCACCTGGAAGGTGTTGCCCGGACTCTCGAACCCCAGGAAGTGGCCGAGCAGCAGGATGTGGCCGGTGGAGGAGACGGGAATGAACTCCGTCAGCCCCTCCACGAACCCCAGGATGACGGCGTTGATCCAGTCCATGCGGCGCGCTCCCGGCGATCCTTCGGCTTAAGGCGGCAGGTTTGGTAAACGCCGCGTTCACGACCGGCCAGGCCGTGGGCTCGAATCCATAGATTCGCCCTATAGTTATCAGTGATAATATTGCTTTGACTTCACCTGGCCCAAGCGCCACATCCAGGGCCGGCGACACACCTCCCCGTATCGCCGTTCCATCTGTAGCAAGCCTCTCGCGAAGGAGCCCCGAACCATGCTCGGTGTCGGCCAGACCCTGCCTGATTTCAAAGTCGTCGGCGTGAAGCCGAAGTTCATGCGCCACGAGGAGAACGGCGAGAGCGCGTTCGAGACCGTCACCAAGGAAAGCTTCCCCGGCAAGTGGAAGGTCATCTTCTTCTACCCGAAGGACTTCACCTTCGTGTGCCCCACCGAGATCGCCGAGTTCGCGCGCCTGAACCGCGAGTTCGAGGACCGCGACACCGTGGTGCTGGGCGGTTCGACCGACAACGAGCACTCCAAGCTCGGCTGGCGCCGTGAGCACACGGACCTCAACAACCTCGCCATCTGGAACTTCGCCGACAACGGCGGCGTCTTCGCCCGCGCCCTGGGCGTGCTGGACGAGGAAGAGGGCGTGGCCCTGCGCGCCACCTTCGTGGTCGACCCGCACAACGTCGTGCAGCATGTCTATGTGACCAACCTCAACGTCGGCCGCGCGCCGGCCGACACCCTGCGGGTGCTCGACGCCCTGCAGACCGACGAGCTGTGCCCGTGCAACCGCGCGGTCGGCGGCGAGACGCTGATGGCGGCCTAAGGGTCAGCACTCGAAGCGCGGGCCTTCACCGGCCCGCGCGCCACTTTGGGAGCGGCGAGGCATTGCGTGGTTCGAGACGCGGCTTCGCCGCTCCTCACCATGACTAGGTCTGTTACGCTTTACCGGCTTAGTCATCCTGAGGAGCCCGCCACGCGGGCGTCTCGAAGGACGCAGTGCGCGTCCGCTCTTCTAAGGAGACCTGACGATGTCGCTCGACGCGCTGCGCGACGCCCTGCCCGCCTACGCCAAGGACCTCAGCCTCAACCTCTCCTCGCTGGCCGGCGAGACCCTGCTGAACGACCAGCAGAAGTGGGGAACCTTCGTCGCCTCCGCCCATGCGGTCGGCGTGCCGCAGGTGGTCAAGGCGATCGAGGCCGCGGCCCGCGAGGCCGGCCTTTCCGAGGAGGCGTTCAACGCCGCCAAGGCCGCCGCGGCGATCATGGGCATGAACAACGTCTACTACCGCGCGCTCCACCTGATGGAGAACCCCGAGTACCGCACCCTGCCCGCGCGCCTGCGGATGAACATCATCGCCAACCCCGGCGTGGAGAAGACCGACTTCGAGATCTGGTGCACCGCCGTCTCGGCCATCAACGGCTGCGGCATGTGCCTGGACGCCCACGAGGGCGAGTTGAAGAAGCGCGGCCTGCCGAACACCGCCATCCAGGCGGCCTTGCGCATCGGCGCGGTGGTCAATGCCGTCAGCCGCGTGATCGCCGGCGAGGCCGCGGCGGCTTAGCGGCAGGCCTCATCCCTTCCGCTCATCCCCGCGAAAGCGGGGACCCAGGTGTTTTATCGAAGGGGGCCAGCGTTTCCGGTTGAACCTAAAAAGCCTGGGTTCCCGCTTTCGCGGGAATGATCGGATTTGGGGTCAGGCCGGCTTGCCGGTCTCGGCGTAGCTCTTGAAGCGCTTCAGGGCCGCGCCGAGCACGCCGTCGACGGCGGGCGCCCAGGTCCTGAAGCCCTCCTTGGCGTAGCCGCCGACCGCGTAGGTCCAGGTGACGGTGGTGACGCCATCTTTCTCGGCCAGGGTCCAGTTCAGATGGCCCGAGGCGCCGGTGAACTGCAGCGGGCCCAGGCCGCCGGCGAACCGCAGGCTCTTGCCGGGATCAGCTGCGATGACCTCCAGGTGCTTGGCCGCCCCGCCGTTCGGCAGGGTCTCGCACCAGCAGCCGCCGGGCCTGGCCTCGATGCTCAGGTTCTTCGCGTCGCCGGACCAGGAGTGGCTGCTGTCCCACCAGCGCCCGACCTGGATCAGATCCTCGTAGACCTTGGCGGCCGGCGCCTTGACCTCGGCGACCTCTCTCACCTCGAAGCCGTTGTCGGCGACGGCGACCACCTCGGCCCTCGCCGCCCCCATCGCCAGCGACGCCGCCAGCACGCCCAGGATCATGCGCATCGCCACCTCCCTTGAATGTACGTTCAAGGAAACTTGACCGCGCTCGGTCGTCAAGCCGCCTCGAACGTCAGCGGCGCGCCCCAGAAGGTGGTGACCTGGGCGTTCTGCACCCCCGGCGTCCCGGTGGTGAGGAACCGCCGCCCGCCGTCGGAACCGACGTCGAACTCCGGATGCCGCTCGAAGTAACGCGCCAGGGCGTCGGCGGTGGCCTGCGGCTGGTGGATCAGCGGCGTGCCCGGCGGCAGGGCCGCGCGGAACAGGTCGGCGATGATCTCGTAGTGGGTGCAGCCGAGGATGGCGCGGTCGGGGTGGCGGCCGATGCGGGCCTTCAGCCGCGCGACGTGGTCCTCGACGACCTTGGCCAGCTCCGCCGCGCCCGCGCCCTGTTCGATCATCCGCGCCAGGTCCGGGCAGGGTTCGGAGAACACCGCCACGTCCTGGCGGCGCTTGTCGATCTCGATCTCGTAGACCCGGCTGGCGGCCGTGGCCGGCGTGGAGAAGACGCCGAGGATGTCGAGCTTCTCGACCTTCTCGCCGCGCCGCTCGGCTTCGTGCTCCCAGGGCAGGCCCGTGGCCGCCTCGATGGTGGGCACGATGATGCCGAGGACGTTCGCCTTGCGCCCGGTCTCGCGTCGCCAGCCGGGGAGCCAGGTCTGCTGCAGGCGGCGCAGCGCCACCGCCGCGGCGGTGTTGCAGGCCAGCACGACGAGGTCGCAGCCCTCGTCGAACAGGCGGATCACGCCGGCGCGGGTCAGGTCGACGATCTCCTCGCCGCCGCGCCCGCCGTAGGGCGCGTTGGCCTGGTCGGCCAGGTAGACGAAGTCGGCCTGGGGGAACCGCTCCACGAGGTGACGGTGCACGGTCAGGCCGCCCACCCCGGAATCGAAGACGCCGATAGCCATGCGCCAAGGTCTAGCGAGCGCCCCCCGCCCCGTCATCCCGTTACGCAGCCGTCAGGTGACGTTCAGCCGCCGGGGGCTTAAGCATCGGCCAACCTGACCCCATAGGAGACCTGCCGCGCCCATGCGCCGTCGCACCTTCCTCGCCGCCTCGGCGGCCACCGCTTCCGCCGCCCTCCTGCCCCGCGCCGCCGGCGCCCAAGCCGCCGCCAACCCCGCCCTGGCCGAATGGACCGGCGCCTACGGCGGGATCATCCCGTTCGACAAGGTGAAGGTCGAAGACCTCGCCCCGGCGCTCGAAGCGGGGATGGCCGAGGAACTGCGCGAGATCGATGCGATCACCCGCGTGCGCTCCATGCCGACCTTCGAGAACACCATCGTGGCGCTGGAGAAGGCCGGCGCGGCGGGCGACCGCGCCGGCACGCTCTACGGCATCTGGGGCGCCACCCTGAACTCGCCGGCCATGCAGGCGGTGCAGAAGGAGATGGAGCCCAAGCTCGCCGCCCCTTCCGACAAGATCGTGCAGAACGAGGCCCGCTTCCAGCGCATCGAGGCGGTCTACCAGAACCGTGACAAGGCGAACCTGACGCCGGAGCAGAAGCGCCTGGCCTGGCTCTACTGGAACAACGGCGTGCGCGCCGGCGCCAAGCTTCCGCCCGAGGGCAAGGCCCGCGTGGCGGCGATCAACACCGAGCTGGCCGGCCTCTACACCCAGTTCAACCAGAACCTGCTGGCCGACGAGGAGGGCTACGACCTCTTCCTCACCGAGGCCGACCTCGACGGCGTGCCCGCCTCGATCCGCGGCGGCATGGCGGCCGACGCAAAGGCGCGGGGCAAGGACGGCCAGTTCGTGGTGGTCAACACCCGCTCGTCGGTCGATCCCTTCCTGACCTACGCCAGGCGGCGGGACCTGCGCGAGAAGGTCTGGCGCAACTTCGTGAACCGCGGCGACAACGGCGATGCGCGCGACAACAACGCCATCGTCAAGAAGATCCTGAAGCTACGCGTCGAGCGGGCCAATCTCCTGGGCTATCCCACCCACGCCCACTGGCGGCTGGAGGTGGCCATGGCCAAGACGCCGGACGCGGCGATGGCGCTGATGATGCAGGTCTGGCCCGCCGCCATCGCCCGCGTGAAGGAGGAGGTCGCCGACATGCAGGCGATCGCCGACCAGGAAGGCGCGAAGATCACCATCGAGCCCTGGGACTATCGCTACTACGCCGAGAAGGTGCGCATCGCGAAGTACGACCTCGATATGGACGAGGTGAAGCCGTACATGCAGCTGGAGAAGCTGCGCGAGGGCATGTTCTGGGCCTCGGGCCAGCTCTACGGCTTCGAATACAAGCCGGTGACCGTGCCGGTGGCGCACCCGGACATCCGCGTCTGGGAGGTGACCCGCGACGGCCAGCACGTGGGCCTGTGGTACTTCGACCCCTACGCCCGACCCGGCAAGCGCTCGGGCGCCTGGATGAACGCCTACCGCACCCAGGACAAGCTGGATGGGGGAACGGCGACGATCGTCTCCAACAACTGCAACTTCGTCAAAGGCTTAGCTGGCGCGCCGGTGCTGATCTCCTGGGACGACGCCGAGACCCTGTTCCACGAGTTCGGCCACGCCATCCACGGGCTGAACGCCGACGCCACCTACCCCTCGCTCTCCGGCACGCGGGTGGCGCGGGACTATGTGGAGTTCCCCTCGCAGCTCAACGAGCACTGGCTCTCGACGCCGGAAGTGCTGAACCGCTTCGCCCTGCACCACGAGACCGGCCAGCCGATCCCGGCCGAGCTGGTGGAGAAGATCAAGCGCGCCGACACCTTCAACCAGGGCTTCGACACCACCGAGTTCCTGGCCAGCGCCCTGATCGACATGAAGCTGCACCTGGCCGGCGACGCCGACATCGACCCGGACGCCTTCGAGCGCGAGGAGCTGGCCAAGCTCGGCATGCCCAAGGAGATCGTGATGCGGCACCGCACGCCGCAGTTCCAGCACGTCTTCGCCTCCGACGGCTATTCGGCCGGCTACTACAGCTACCTGTGGGCCGACACCCTGACCGCCGACGCGGCCGAGGCCTTCAAGGAGGCGCCGGGCGGCTTCTACGACAAGGCGGTGGCCAAGCGGCTGCACGACGACATCATGTCGAAGGGCAACACGGTGGACCCGGCCGACCAATTCCGGGCGTTCCGGGGTCGCGATCCGGACACCGCGGCGCTGATGCGTGATCGCGGGTTTCCGGTGACCTAGGAGGACCCGTGGTCGCCTGCGGACCTTTCGCCGCTCGCGCAGGCGGCCGGTGAGCCAGCCGGCCGCCTCGCCCGGCGAGCGTCCGCCCGGCTCGGACGTGTTCCGCATCCCCGGCTTCCCGGCGTTCTGGGCGGCCGAGACGGTCTCGGGGTTCGGGACCTACATCACCACCCTCGCCCTGCAGGTCCTGGTCGTGCTGACCCTGCAGGGGAGCGCCACCGACGTCGGCGTGATCAACGCTGCACGCTGGCTGCCCTATCTCCTCTTCGGCCTCGTCGTCGGCGCGATGGTGGACCGCTGGCGGCGCAAGCCGATCCTCGTCTCCACCGACCTCGCCCGCGCCATCCTGCTGGGCGCCATCCCGGCGCTCTGGTGGCTGGGCTGGCTATCCCTGCCGGTGCTGGCGGCGTTCGTCGCCGTCTTCGGACTGATGACGCTGCTCAACGACTCGGCCTCGCAGTCCTTCGTCCCGCGGATCGTCCCACGCCCGCACCTGCTGGCCGCCAACGCCCGGCTGGACCAGGGCGCGACCGCCGCCCAGACCACCGGCCCGGCCGTAGCCGGCGCTCTGGTGACCGCCCTCGGCGCACCCATCGCCGTGCTGGTCGACGCCGCCTCCTACCTCTTCTCGGCCGTGGTGATCGCGCGGATCCGCACCGAGGAGCCGCCGCCGCAAGCCCATTCGCAGGCGACGGGCCTGCGGCGCGACATCGCCGAGGGCCTGCGCTTCGTCTACCGCCACCGGGTGCTGGCGCCGTTCGCGCTCTCCACCCACGCCTGGTTCGTCTTCAACAGCCTGCTCAACACCGTCTTCGTGCCCTTCGTGCTGGTCGAACTGCGGCTGAGCGCCTTTGAACTGGGCCTGGCCCTTGCGGCGGCCGGCGTGACGGGCCTCATCGGCAGCTTCGGCGCCGCGCGGATCGGCCGCCGCTGGGGCGCCGGCGGGGCGGTGATCGCCTGCCGCGCCGTGATGCCGGTGGGCTGGACGGTGATCGCCTTGGCGCCGGCGGGGATGGGCGCCTGGGTGGTGGTGGCGGTGCTGGCGCTGGGCCAGGGGCTCTACGGGCTCGGCATGGGCGCCTCGAACGCCAACGAGATGACCTACCGCCAGGCGGCGACGCCCGACGCCCTGCAAGCGCGGATGAACACCACCATGCGCTCGATCAACCGCGGCATGATCGTGCTCGGCGCGCCCCTCGGCGGCCTCATCGCCGATTCCATCGGCTACCGGCCAGCGCTGTGGATCGGCGTCGGCGGCTTCATCCTGGTGGCGATCCATCTGGCCGTGTCGCCCTTCCGGCAGGCGCGGCATGGCGAACCTGGGTGAAGAAGTCGCCTCCGAAGAGGCGGGATCGATCCAAAAAAATAGACGCCCCGTCCCAAAATGCTGTGACCCTTATGCCGATCAGGGTTTCACCGGAACAATATCGGATTTAATCCCCTAGCCTTATGAATCATCACTACGTTCCCAAGTTCTTGATTCGGGAATGGGCCGACGAGAAAGGGGAGGTCCAAAGCTATCGTCGAATTCGAGGGACGCTCGAAATTAGGCGCGCGACACCAGCAGCCACAGGCTACGCAATTGACCTCTACACCATTCCAAGTCGGACTTCCCAGGAAGCCCGCCAAGAGGTCGAAACTAGGTTCATGCAACGCGTGGACAGCATGGGTGCCGCGATTTTAAGGGAATTGGTAGAGACCGGAAAGCGCCCGCAGGACAGCAAACGAGCATCGGCTTGGACCCGATTTTTAATGTCCATGATCAACCGGAGTCCACAGAGAATTCGAGCTATCGCGGAGATGGCGCGATCCCACGATTACTCAAATTTGGACGAGCTTGAGCCCGAGTATCAAAGACGACGAGCTCCACACTGGCCGCCGACGATCTACGACTATATCGCAGAAAACCGCATGGATTTTGACGAGGAACTTGCGAAAGGCGCTCTCACTCGGGTGATCGATTCTTCGCGAGTTGGTGAGGTCATCAACAATCTGCGCTGGGCGGTCGTCCAGATAGAGAATGCCGATTGGACTTTCCTACTTTCAGACGCGCCGGTTTCGTACGGCAATTTCAAGAATGATGACGCTATCCTGATCATGCCGATTGGGCCTCGATCAGCCTTTCTAGCCGCAAAGCGCGCTGATTTCCTGGATGCCTTGCAGCATAAGGTACGAACTCGGGATTTTGTCCGCCAACTGAACGAGGACACCGTCCGACGTGCGCGGGACGTAGTGATTGCCAGTGATCGCAAGCAGACGCGGTTCATCGACAATCGGTTTATCCGCGATGGTTGACCTAGCTGGCTGGTAGTTATGGTCCTTCCTTGATTTTCCGCGCCTAAGCGCGCATAAGCCGCCGCTTCCGGCGCAGACCAACCCGCGCCCTCCACCGCCACGACCCCCATCACAACATGGGACGAGGGCGGCGAGGCCCCCCGTCGACGTGATCGTCCACGGGGGCTGGTTGCGTTTGGGCCATAGGAGAGACGTTTGTTCGACGCGCTGACAGATCGGCTTTCAGGGGTTTTCGACCGGCTCTCCGGTCGGGGCGTCCTGGGCGAGAAGGACATC
>JADZBR010000309.1 GCA_020852035.1 Caulobacteraceae bacterium | reverse complement strand
CGAACGCCTTCCGGGCTTCACGGCGGGCCGCGCGCAGCGCCTCGGGCAGCTGCGCAGCGGACTGGACGAGTCGCATGCCCTTGCCGCCACCGCCGGCCACGGCCTTGATCAGCACGGGATAGCCGATGGCGTCGGCCTCGCGCTGCAGGCGTTCGAGCGACTGGTCCTCACCGAGATAGCCTGGGGTGACCGGCACCCCGGCCTCGCTCATCAGCGTCTTGGCGGCGTCCTTCAGGCCCATCGCGCGGATCGACCGCGGCGGCGCGCCGACCCAGATCAACCCGGCCGCGGCCACCGCCTCGGCGAACTCGGCGTTCTCGGAGAGGAAGCCGTAGCCCGGGTGGATCGCCTCGGCGCCGGTCTCGCGGGCGGCGGCGAGGATCTTTT
The DNA here is from genome assembly GCA_020852035.1 of Caulobacteraceae bacterium. Lineage (GTDB taxonomy): Bacteria > Pseudomonadota > Alphaproteobacteria > Caulobacterales > Caulobacteraceae > Phenylobacterium. The sequence goes on along the minus strand of JADZBR010000309.1, from coordinate 13,603 downwards.
CCTGAACCAGATAGCTCTCGCGCGCCGGCGGCGGGCCGATCAGCACCGCGGCGTCGGCTTCCCGCACGTGCGGCGCGCCGGCGTCAGCTTCAGAGTAGACGGCCACTGTCCGCACCCCGAGGCGGCGGGCGGTGCGGATCACCCGGCGGGCGATCTCGCCACGGTTGGCGATGAGGACGGACTTCAGCATCTTCTAAGAACTCCCGCCTGGCATGGCCGAGACGCCGAAGCCCACCGCCAGCAGGATCAGAACGACAAAGGCGGCGAAGGTCCCGACGCCGAGGACAGCCATTCTCGCCAGGGTCCCGACCGCGCCGGAGCCGTAGACGCCGCGCATGTGCAGGAAGAGGTGCGCCGGAATGGCGAACACCAGGATGAGGTTGAGCAGGCTCAGCACGGGAACCAGGCCCAGCAGCGTCATGAGGCTGACCAGCAGCCCCATGAACGAGAGCGAGTGCATGGTGAAGATCAGGTGATCGAACAGGAAGAAGCGCCGGCTGAAGGCGTAGAGCAGCCCCAGGATCAGGGCGCCGATGGGCATCAGCATGATGGCGATCCGGTGTGGCCATTCCCGCAGCTCGGCGGCGAACTCCTCCGGATGCTCGGCGGCATAGCCGAGGCGGGGGCCGATCCAGCCGCTGAACGGGATGCCTTCGTCGACCAGGACCTTCTGGAGATCGAACTCGGCGCGGGCGAGGTTCGCCTCGGGCGGCGGCTGGCCGCCCACCACGAAGTTCGTATCGCCGCCGCCCAGGCCGCCGACCACGAAGAAGACCAACACCACCACCAGGAACATCCTGAGCGGCGGCACCTGCCCCGCCCGCTTGCCGGCCAGATAGTCGTTGGTCAGTTGGGCGGGGTTCAGGAACAGGCGCGGAACCGTGCGCATCAGCTTGGAATCGAGGTTGGTCCAGCTGGAGAGCGCCTCCTTGGCGAGTTCCCAGATGGACCGGTGGTAGTCGTCGGCCACCTGGCCGCAGTTGTGGCAGTAGGGGCCTTGCAGAACGGCCTGGCAGTTGGCGCACCGGGCGCCCTCGGGCGGGGCTTCCGCATCGCCCTTCAGCCAATCGCCGAGGGCGGCGAGGCCGACGATCTCGATCTCCTTTTCCGCCATGCCCCGGCCCCCCCGCGCGGATCAGCCGGCCCAGTCGGGCTTCTTGCGGTCGAGGAAGGCGCGAACGCCCAACTGGCCCTCCTCGCCGACGCGGGCGCGGGCGATGCGGCGGGCGGTCTCCTCCATCAGGCCGTGGTCGATCTCCTCGCCGGCGACGTCCTCGACCAGGCGGTTGGAGTCGGCGACGGCGCCGGGCGCGCAGGCCATGATCTCCTTGGCCAGCCGTTCGCGCGCGGCCTCCAGCCCCGCCGCGTCGGTGACCACCTCGCTCACCAGTCCGACGCGCTGAGCCTCCACGGCGTCGAAGACCCGGGCGCTGGCGAAGAGGCCGCGGGCGGCGCGCGGGCCGATGGCCGCGACCACATAGGGACTGATGGTCGCCGGGATCAGGCCGAGCTTGACCTCCGAGAAGCTGAACTTCGCCGTCTCGACCGCCACCGCCCAGTCGCAGGCCGCCACCAGGCCCGCGCCGCCGCCGTAGGCCCCGCCCTCGACCAGCGCCACGGTGAAGCACGGCAGGTCCCACAGGGCCTTGAGCATCTTCGCCATTTCCATGGCGTCCTCGCGGTTGTCGGCCTCGGTCCAGCTGACCGCGTCGCGCATCCACTCGAGGTCGGCGCCGGCGCTGAACGTGCCGCCCTCGCCGCGCAGGAAAACCAGCCGCACGCCGCCCTCGGCCGCCTGCAGGGTCTCGAAGGCTTCGTAGAGCGCGGTGATGGTCTCGGCGTTGAAGCTGTTCCTGCGCGTCGCGCGATTGATCGAGACGGTCGCGATCCCCTCGGCCGGGGCCTCGATGCGGACCGGGTCCCCGGCGGCGGCGGCGTCGAGGTGCTCGACCGGCGGATCGGCGATGGGATTGGGCATGGCGGTCTCCTTACATCCGGAAAACGCCGAACGGCGTCGGGGGGATCGGGGCGTTCAGCGCCGCCGAGATCGAAAGGCCGAGGATGTCGCGGGTCTGCACCGGGTCGATGACCCCGTCGTCCCAGAGCCTGGCGGTGGCGTGATAGGGGCTGCCCTCGTCTTCGTAGCGCTGACGAATCGGGGCCTTGAAGGCTTCCTCCTCCTCGGGCGTCCACTTGTCGGCATCCCGGTGGACGGTGGCCAGCACACTGGCGGCCTGCTCGCCGCCCATCACGCTGATGCGGCTGTTGGGCCAGGTCCAGAGGAAGCGCGGCGAATAGGCGCGCCCGCACATGCCGTAGTTGCCGGCCCCGAAGGAGCCGCCGATCAACACGGTGAACTTCGGCACGTTGGCGCTGGCGACGGCGGTGACGAGCTTGGCGCCGTCCTTGGCGATGCCGCCCGCCTCGTACTTCCCGCCGACCATGAAGCCGGAGATGTTTTGCAGGAAGACCAGCGGGATCTTCCGCTGGCAGGCCAGCTCGATGAAGTGCGCCCCCTTCAGCGCGCTCTCGGAGAACAGCACGCCGTTGTTGGCCAGGATCGCCACCGGATAGCCCCAGATGCGCGCAAAGCCGGTGACCAGGGTCGCGCCGTAGAGGCTCTTGAACTCATCGAACTCCGAGCCGTCGACGATGCGGGCGATCACCTCGCGCACGTCGTAGGGCGCGCGCACGTCCTGCGGGATCACGCCGTAGAGCCCCTCGGGATCGACCGCCGGCGGCCTCGGCTCGGCGACGTCCATCTCGATCGACTTCACGCTGTTCAGCCGCGAGACGATGCGGCGGACGATCTGCAGGGCGTGCTCGTCGTTCTCAGCCACATGATCGACCACGCCGGACCTGCGGCCGTGGGTCTCGGCCCCGCCCAGTTCCTCGGCGCTGATCACCTCGCCGGTGGCGGCCTTCACCAGCGGCGGGCCGCCGAGGAAGATGGTGCCCTGCCCCCGCACGATCACCGTCTCGTCGCTCATCGCCGGCACATAGGCGCCGCCGGCGGTGCACGAGCCCATCACGCAGGCGATCTGGGCGATGCCCTCGGCGCTCATCCGCGCCTGGTTGAAGAAGATGCGGCCGAAGTGGTCGCGGTCGGGAAACACCTCGGCCGGGTGCGGCAGGTTCGCGCCGCCGCTGTCGACCAGGTAAACGCACGGCAGGCGGTTCTGCATCGCGATCTCCTGCGCGCGCAGATGCTTCTTCACCGTCATCGGGAAATAGGCGCCGCCCTTCACCGTGGCGTCGTTGGCGACGATCATCACCTCGCGGCCCGAGACGCGGCCGATGCCGGTGATCACCCCGGCCGCCGGCGCCTCGCCGTCGTAGAGGTCGAAGGCGGCCAGCTGGCCGACCTCCAGGAACGGCGAACCGGGATCGAGCAGCCGCTCCACCCGCTCGCGCGGCAACAGCTTGCCGCGGCCGGTATGTCGCTCCCGCGAAGCCTGCGAGCCGCCCAGGGCCGTCTTGGCCACGTTGTCTCGCAGTTCGGCCGCCAGCCGCCGGTTCAGGGCGTCATTGGCCTGGAACGCTTCGGAACGCGGATCGAGAGCAGTCGAAAGTCGCGTCATGTCTCCGCCTTAACCCGGCATGCGGCGGGGCGGAAGCGTTGCAATGCTCCCGAGCGAGCGTAGCCTTGCATCATGGGCCGGGTTTCCTCGACAAAGTTCAGTCGCATGGGCCATTCGATGCTGCGAGAGACCGATTCCTGCATCATGTGTTCCAGGATTTCGCCTGAACTAGCACCGATCTCACCTTCCACAATGCAAAATGCGGGAGAACTCACCACTCATGGCGAGTCGTCGTGAGCGAGTCGGCCAGCGCGCTCATCCGCCTCTTCGCCGCCGAACGACGCGAGGGCGAGGCGGTGTGGTTCTCCCTGCCCGGAGGGGCGGTGCTGTTCGACAGCGGCGAGGCCGCCGATCAGCTCTTCCTGCTGCACGCCGGCCGGCTGGGGGTCTTCCGCACCGAGGCCGGCGGCGAGCCGACCTTCGCCGGCGTGATCCGTCCCGGCGAGCCCGTGGGAGAACAGGCCCTGCTGGCCGGAACCCAGCACTCGGCGCGGGTGGTGGCGCTGCGCGACAGCGAAATCTACGCCATGCCGCGCTCGGAGTTCTTCAAGGCGGCCGAGCGCGATCCGGCGGTGACCACCGAGATCGCCCGCCTGACCATCGCCCGCTCCCGCCGGCCGCTCTCCGGCGGCGGTTCGACAGACCCGTCCGTGTTCGGCTTCGCGGCGGTGAGCGGCGCGGTGAAGGTGCGTGCGCTCGCCGAAGCCGTGGCCGAGGCCGTGCGCGCGGCCGGCTACACCTGCGAGGTGCTGGGCGTGGAGACCCAGCGCGCGCCCACCGAATGGTTCTCCGAGGTCGAGCGCGAGCACGACTTCGTGCTCTACGCCGGCGAGGCGGACGAGGTCGCCTGGCGCCGCATTGTCGGCCGACAGTCGGATCGCCTGTTCCGCGTCGGGGCCGGCGACCGCGCACCGCCGCCGGCCGACCCGGCCGATAGCGCCGCGCTGCAGGTTCACCGCCTGGTGGACCTGATCCTGACCCACGCCCCGGAAGTCCGCACCCCAAGCGGCTCGGCCGCCTGGCTGGACGCGCTCAACCCGGCGCGGCTCTTCCACATCCGCGAGGGAGACAGCGCCGACATCCAGCGGCTGGCGCGGCTGATCACCAACCGGGCGGTGGGCCTGGTGTTCTCCGGCGGCGGCGCGCGGGCCTACGCCCACATCGGCGCGATCAAGGCGCTGCGCGAGGCCGGCGAACCGATCGACTTCCTGGGCGGCGTCTCGATGGGCGCCGTCATCGCCGCCGGCGTCGCCAAGGGCTGGGACGACGAGGAACTGGAAGCGCGGGTCTGCAAAGCGTTCGTCGAGACCAGCCCGCTGGACGACATCGCCCTGCCTCTGCTGGCCATGACCCAGGGGATCAAGGTGGCCCAGCGGCTGGAGGAGCATTTCGGCGACACAGACATCGCCGACCTCTGGCGGCCGTTCTTCTGCGTCTCGTCGAACCTGACCTCGGGGACCTATCAGGTGCATCAGAAGGGTTCGTTGCGTCAGGCGCTCCGGGCCTCGATCTCGCTTCCCGGCATCCTGCCGCCGGCCACCGACGGCGCCAACGTGCTGGTCGACGGGGCGGTGATGAAGAACTTTCCGGTCGATCTGATGCGCGCCGTCCAGAGCGGCCCCATCCTCGGCGTCGACGTCACCCGCGGGCGCAGCATCACCGCCGCCGAAGTGGCCCGGCCGTCCTCGGTCTGGAAATGGATCTGGAGCGGCGAATGGCGCAAGGGCCCGCCCATCGTCTCGCTCCTGATGCGCGCCGCCACCGTCTCCTCCGGCCGCGACCTGGCCGCCGCGCGCGAGGCCGCCGACGTGCTGGTGCTGCCGGACCTGACGGGGGTGGAGATCCGCGACTGGAAAGCTTTCGAGCCCGCGGTCCAGGCCGGTTATCACGCCACCAAGGCCGTCCTGGAGGCGCTCGACCGTCCCCTCACCGATCTGCGGCGTCGCCCGCACCTGGCCGACCTCTACGTCACATCGGGGTGAGGGGTTTGCGCTACCGCTGATTCCGCCCCATATTCGAGGGGCTCCCGTTTGGGCGCATGTCTTTCAACAGCAGAAAGGAGGTGATCCAGTGTCTCATTGTTTCAACCGTCGTGAGACCATGAGCTGGACCTCCGCAGTCGAGGTCTGCGCCTAGCGCAAACAGTTCCTGGCGACCTCACGAGGTCGACAATGGAAGGGCCGCTCCCGCGAGGGGGCGGCCCTTCGCATGTCCGGCGTCAGCCCGCCCCGCGCCGCGCCGCCGCGCGGGCCCTGGCCGCCGCCTGCTGCTCGGCGATGGCGTCACGGGTCTCGGCGGCGAGGCGCGCGGCGATCGGATTGCGCTGGATCGCCCGCCAGTAGGCTGAAACCTTCGGCAGCGACCGCAGGGGATCGGCCACGCCGAACAGTTCCGGAATCCACTCGCTGGCCAAAATCAGTTGCGGAACGATGGCGCCGTCGGCCTGGGTCAGGCCGCGTCCGACCGCATAGCCCTCCTCGCCGATGTAGGGCTCCAGATGGGCCACGGCCTCCGCCAGCTTCGCGGCCGCCGCGGCGATCGCCTCCGGTTCCCAGTGCCGGCGCGAGCGACCCGCCAGATTGAAGAAGGTGTTCATCGCCATCACGACGTAGAAGTCGCAGATCCGCGAGAGCAGGCGCATCCGGGCGCGATCCCAAGGATCGGCGGGTCTGAGGGGCGGCTCCGGATAGGTGTCTTCCAGATACTCGCAGATGACTTCGGACTCCGGCAGGGCGCGACCGTCGTCCAACACCAGGGTCGGCACTCTCCCGATAGGGTTGAGCCGCAGGTACTCGCCCTTGCTTTCCGAGGAGTCGTGGAAACCTGGCGGCTGAATGATCTCAGCGTCGATTCCCTTGGCGTAGAGCAGCAGGCGCACCCGGGTCGGAAAGGGCGAGTCGTAGGTCTGATAGAGCTTCATGCGTCGCGCCTCCCCTGCGCGGCAGGAAGCGTAGCCGTCTTTGAGCCGGCGCAGCAGCCCTCAGTGTTTGACGTGTTCGGGTTTGCCCTTGCGCCTGGTCGAGGCCAGCTTCTCGAGTTCCTTCTCGCTCATCGACAGCATCGACTTCGACGCGCCCTTGAGCTCGGACTTGGGCGTATCGCCGCGCTTGGCCGAAAGGGCGGCGCCGGCGGCTTTCTGCTGGGCTGCGGATTTGGCGGGCATGGCAGGTCTCCTCTGGCTGTCAGAGGAAAACCGCAGCGCGTCGATGCCGTTCCGAAGAGCGACTCAGCCGCCGATCAATTCCCGCCCGATCAGGAACCGTCGTATCTCGTTGGTGCCCGCGCCGATGTCGTAGAGCTTGGCGTCCCGCACCAGGCGCTCGACCGGGAACTCCCTGGTGTAGCCGGCGCCGCCCAGCGCCTGCACCGCCTCGATGGCGCACTTCACGGCGTTCTCCGAGGCCATCAGGATGGCGCCGGCCGCGTCGAAGCGGGTGGTGAGGCCCGCGTCGCAGGCGCGCGCGACGGCGTAGACGTAGGCGCGGGCCGAGTTCAGGGCGACATACATGTCCGCCACCTTGGCCTGCATCAGCTGGAAGGAGCCGATGGGTTTGCCGAACTGCCTGCGCTCGCGGACGTAGGGAAGGACCACGTCCAGGCACGCCTGCATGATGCCCAGCGGGCCGGCCGAGAGCACCGCCCGTTCGTAGTCGAGGCCGCTCATCAGCACGCCGACGCCGCCGTTCTCGGGGCCCATGACGTTCTCTTCGGGGACTTCGCAGTCCTCGAACACCAGCTCGGCGGTGTCGGAGCCGCGCATGCCCATCTTGTCGAGCTTGGGCGAGACGCTGAAGCCCTTGAAGCCCTTCTCGATCAGGAAGGCGGTGATCCCCCTGCCCCCCTCCTCCGGCGCGGTCTTGGCGTAGACAACCAGCACGTCGGCGTGCGGGGCGTTGGTGATCCAGAACTTGGTCCCGTTGAGCACGAACCGATCGCCGCGGCGCTCGGCGCGCAGGGTCATGGAGACGACGTCCGAGCCGGCGCCGGCCTCGCTCATGGCCAGCGAGCCGACGTGCTCGCCGCTGATCAGCCCGGGCAGGTAGCGGCGCTTCTGCGCCTCGGAACCCCAGCGGCGGATCTGGTTCACGCAGAGGTTCGAGTGGGCGCCATAGCTGAGGCCCACCGAGGCCGAGGCGCGGGACACCTCCTCCATCGCCACCACATGCTCGAGATAGCCGAGGCCGAGGCCGCCGAAGTCCTCCTCCACGGTGATGCCGTGCAAGCCCAGGTCGCCCATCTGGGGCCAGAGGTCACGCGGGAAGGTGTTGGTGGCGTCGATCTCAGCGGCGCGCGGAGCGATCTTGTCCGCGGCGAAGCGGGCGGTCGTGTCGCGGATGGCGTCGGCGGTCTCGCCGAGCGCGAAATCCAACGTGGGTCCGTGGTTCGGGATCATGCGGCGCGCCTTAGCACGCCGCCCTCACCGCCGCGAGATCAGTCGCGGGCCTGGCCGTCCAGCAGGCGGAAGACGGCCACGCAGGCCATCACCAGCCCGATCAGGCCGAAAATGCCGCGGGCGGCGGCGGCCGCGCCGTCGGGCGCCTGGGGCGCGTAGAAGATCGCCGCCAGGAACAGCAGCAGGCCGACGCCGCCGAACAGCAGCAGGCGCACGGGAAGCTTCAGCGGCGCTTCCTTCTCGGCGGTGTCCGGCTGCACGGCGCGGGCGATGCGGTTGAGCCAGGCGAGGTCTTCCTCGGTGCGCAGCGGCCGGCTGTTGGCCAGCGGCACGACCAGCGGCGGTTCGAGAGACGGATCGACAATCTTGGTCAGCGGCCGCTCGACTTCGGCGCTCGCCCATTCGCCGTCCAGCCTGGCGTTGACCGGCAGCGGCGCTGTGCGCGGCACGACGCCCAGGCGATCCTCATCGAGTTGCGGGCGCACCACGGGAGTGGGCGCCGGCGCAAAGCCGTCCGGCGGCGTCAGGAACAGCGCCGCTTCCAGCGCCCGGCGACGGACGAGGCCATCAACCACCAGCGGGTCGCCGCCGACCTCGGCGGAGCGCCAGAGTTCCATCTCGGACGCCGCCTGCAACAGGGCGCCTTCGTTGACACGGCGAAGCACGGCGGAGCCTTCGAAGGCTTCCACGCCGATGTTGAAGACGAAGGCGGCCAGCGCGTCGGCCTGATTCTGGTTGAGCGGGGTGAAGACCTGGTCGTTCAGCGCCTTCTCGACGGCCATCAGGTCGTAGATGAGCAGGGCCTCGGCGTCCTTCTCGCCCACCTCGGCGCCTTCGCGGGCGCTCCTGGTGTGGCCATAGCCGATAGTCCAGCGGCCATCGGCCAGGCGCGCGGCCTGGGCGCGGAAGCCCTCGAAGCGCTTCAGGTGCTCGACGGCGACCTTGGAGACATGAATGCGGGACGGCATCGCCTTGAAACTGTTCCGAAATGGCACGGGCGCAGCTTCGCCCGCCGCCTTCCGCGCAAGATGAAGGCCGAGTTAAAGCAGGATCAGAGCGGCCAGGCCAAGGAAAGCCAGGAAGCCCATGAAATCTGTGACAAAGGTGACGAAAACTGCGGATGAAACCGCCGGATCGCGCCCCAGCCGGTCCAACGCCATAGGCGCCAGGATTCCCGCCGCGGCCGCGACGAACAGGTTGATGATCAGCGCCAGGCCGATGGTCAGGCTGAGCCAGGGATCGCCGAAGAGGACGTAGACCCCCGCCCCCATCAGCACCGCCAGCACCGCGCCGTTCGCCACCCCGACCACCATCTCGCGGCCGACGATGCGCAGCGCGTTGGAGGCGTTGAGCTCCCGGCTCGCCAGGGCCCTGACAGCCACCGCCAGGCTCTGGGTGGCCGCGTTGCCGCCCAGCGAGGCGACCACCGGCAACAGGACGGCCAGGGTCACCAGCTTGGCGACTTCGTTCTGGAACGCCTGGATCACGCTGACGGCGACGGCGGCGGTGAGCGTGTTGAGGACCAGCCACGGCAGGCGCGAGCGGACGATGTCGAGGATGCCGGCGTCGCGGCCGGCGTCCGAGACGCCGGCGAGGGCCAGGATGTCCTCTTCGCTCTCCTCCTGGATGACGCCGACGATGTCGTCGACGGTGATCTGGCCGACCAGGCGCCCGCCCGGCTCCACCACAGGGGCTGAGATCAGGTGGTATTTGTCGAAGATGTAGGCGACCTCTTCCTGGTCGAGATCGACGGCGATCTCCGTCACCGGCTCCATGATCTGCGCCAGAGCGGCCTCGCGCTTCGAGCGCAGCAACTGGCTCACCGGCACCGCGCCCACCGGCTTCATGGCCGGGTCGACCACATAGACGTCGAAGAACAGCTCCGGCAGTTCGTCGCCGGCGCGGCGCACGTAGTCGATGGTCTGGCCGACCGTCCAGAACTGCGGCGCCGACAGCACCTCGCGCTGCATCAGCCGCCCGGCGGTCTCGTCCTCGTAGGCCAGCGAACTTTCGATCGCCGCCCGCTCCTGCTCGGGCATGGCGGCCAGCACCTGGGCGCGCTTGTCGTCCTCCAGGTCGTCGACGACGTCGGCCGCGTCGTCGGAGTCCATCTCCTCCAGCGCCTTGGCGAGGGTGGCGGACGGCACGTGCTCAAGCACGTCCTCGCGAATCTCCGTGTCGAGCTCGGCCAGCACCTCGGCCAGGGTCTCGGGCGCCAGGTGAGCGAGGATGTCCTCGCGATAGTCGGCCGGCAGGAAGCCCATCAGGTCGGCCACATCGGCCGGGTGCAGGGCGGTGAGCAACTCGGTCAGGCGCGCGGCGTCGCCGCGGTCGGCGGCGTCCACCACCATCGCCACGAACGCCGGATTGAGGGCGTAGTCGTCCTTGAGAGCGAGGTCTTCGAGATCCTCGGCGGCGGCCTTCCGGTCGGTCAGGTCGGTCGCGTCGCGTGTCATGCGGACCTCCCTGCTAGCGATGAATGGCTATGCCCCGAGCGTGGCCTTCAAGAACCCTGATTCACTGGTGCGGTCGAGAAGACTCGAACTTCCACGGGTTGCCCCACAGCGACCTCAACGCTGCGCGTCTACCAATTCCGCCACGACCGCTCGTGGTGAGGCGCGGGGGTTAGCAAAGCCCGCCTGGTTTGTGAAGCGCGCTATTGGCCGCCGCCAGCCATGAAGTCATAGACGTTGGCGGCCCGGGTGACGGAGATGGTGATGCGCTCGTCGCTGATCTGGATTTCCCCACGCGCGACCGGGTGGTTGTTGGCCAGGATCCAGACCTCGTCGTTGACCTGGGCGTCGAGGGGAATCACCGCCCCCCGGCCCATGCGCAGGAGCTGCTGCATCGGCAGGGTCGAGCGGCCGAGCACGACCGCAAGTTCGACATTGACTTCCTGAACCTGACTCACGCGCTTGAACACACCCCGCCGGCCGGGCTTTCCGGGAGCCCGCGCACGCCCCACATTGGCCGATCATGCTTGACCGCTCGTTAAGCCCCGTCCGTTTCGCCCGCCCCGACGACCGCGCCGTGGAATGGGCCGTGTCGGCCGCGCCGGTGGGCTATCCGGAAGCCGTCGCCGCGATGGAGACGCGGGCCGAGGCGATCGCCGCTGGCGAGGCGGGCGAACTCGTCTGGCTGCTGGAGCATCCGCCGCTCTACACGGCCGGCGTTTCGGCGAAGGCGGGCGACTTGCTGGACGCCGAGCGCTTCCCGGTCTTTCCCAGCGGGCGCGGCGGGCAGTTCACCTATCACGGGCCAGGCCAGCGGGTGGCCTACGTCATGCTCGACCTGCGCGAACGCGGGCGCGACGTGCGCGCCTTCGTGGCGGCGCTGGAGGGCTGGGTGATCGACGCCCTGGCGGCGTTCGGCGTGCGCGGCGAGGTGCGACCGGGCCGGGTCGGCGTCTGGGTGGAGCGCAAGGCGCCGGGCTTCGCGCGCGAAGACAAGATCGCGGCCATCGGCGTGAAGCTGCGCAAGTGGGTGTCGTTCCACGGCGTGAGCCTGAACGTGGAGCCGGACTTGGAGCATTTCTCCGGCATCGTCCCCTGCGGCGTCACCGAGCATGGCGTGACGAGCCTGGTCGACCTCGGCCTGCCGGTGACGATGGACGAGGCGGACGCGGCGCTGAAGGCGGCGTTCGAGCGGGTGTTCGGGCCAGCGTGGAGCGGGAAGGCGCCCGCCTGAATCCTTCTCCCGGTCGGGAGAAGGAAAGACGCGCGAAGCGCGGCGAGGATGAGGGCTTGCGCCCTCTCCGGAGAGTCCGGAGGCCCTCACCCTCCCGACGGCCTCGCCGTCGGGTTTCCCTCTCCCGACCGGGAGAGGGGCTCTCAGGCGAACTCCACCAGCACCTGGTCGGCGGCGACGCTGTCACCGGCGGCGGCGCCGACGCTCTTCACCGTCCCGTCGCGTTCGGCGCGGATGATATTCTGCATCTTCATCGCCTCGACGATGGCCACCGCCTCGCCGGACTTGACCTCCTGGCCCTCGGCGACGTCGATGGAGACGACCAGGCCCGGCATCGGCGAGATGATCTGCTTGGAGGTGTCGGCCTTGGGCTTGGGCGGCAGCTTGGCGTGCAGCTCGGCCGAGCGCGGCGTCAGCACCAGCACCCGCTCGCGCGCGGCGCGGTGGCGGATCACGAAGCCCTCCGCCGCCGGCGTCACCTCGCAGGCGAAGGCGCGCCCGTCGAGCAGGCCCGAGAAGCGCGCCTGGCCCGGCCGCCAGTCCACCTCCGTCAGCCGCAGGCTGCGCCCCTCTTCGGCCAATTCGACCAACAGGTCGCCGGCGCCCTCCGGGGCCAGCCGCACGAGCCGCCCCTCCGATCCCAGCCGCACGACCCACTCCAGCCGTCCGCCGCCGTTGGTGGCGCGCAGCGCCTGGCGGCGGTGCATGGCCAGGGCCGCGGCGGTCATCAGGTCCCGCTGGAACCCGGTCGGGGCGCTGCCGGAGAAACCGTCGGGGAACTCGTCCTTGATGTAGTTGGTCGAGAGCTTGCCCGACCGGAACCGGGCCTGGTCCATGACCCCGGCCAGGAACGGCACATTGTGCCCAAGTCCCTCGATGTGGAAGCGCTCCAGCGCCTCGCCCATCAGGTCGATCGCCGCTTCGCGCGTCTCGCCCCAGGTGGAGAGCTTGGAGATCATCGGGTCGTAGAACATCGAGATCTCGTCGCCCTCGCGCACGCCTGCGTCGTTGCGAACACCGTCGCCTTCGCGCGGCGGCGCATAGCGCACCAGCCGGCCGATCGAGGGCAGGAAGCCGCGGTAGGGATCCTCGGCGTAGATGCGGCTCTCGATGGCCCAGCCGTTGATGGCCAGGTCGTCCTGGCCGAACGCCAGCGGTTCGCCGGCGGCCGAGCGGATCATCTGTTCCACCAGGTCGAGCCCGGTGATCAGTTCGGTGACCGGATGCTCCACCTGCAGGCGGGTGTTCATCTCCAGGAAGAAGAAGCTCTTGTCCTGCCCGGCGACGAACTCGACCGTTCCGGCGCTGTCGTAGTTCACCGCCTTGGCGAGGGCGACGGCCTGGGCGCCCATGGCCGCGCGGGTGGCGTCGTCGAGCAGCGGGCTCGGGGCCTCCTCGATGACCTTCTGGTTGCGCCGCTGGATCGAGCATTCGCGCTCGAACAGGTGGACCACGTGGCCATGCTTGTCGCCCAGCACCTGGATCTCGATGTGGCGCGGGCTCTCGATGAACTTCTCGATGAAGATGCGGTCGTCGCCGAAGCTGGCCGCCGCCTCGGCGCGGACGGCCGGGAAGCCCTCCTCGACGTCCTGCCGGTTCCAGGCCACCCGGATGCCCTTGCCGCCGCCGCCGGCGGACGCCTTGATCATCACGGGGTAGCCGATCTCCTCCGAAATCGTGACGGCATGGGCGGTGTCGGCGATCTCGCCGATATGGCCAGGCACACAGGAGACGCCCGCCTTCTCGGCGAACTTCTTGGACTCGATCTTGTCGCCCATCGCCTCGATGGCGCCGGGGTTGGGGCCGATGAAGACGATCCCCTCGGCGGCGCAGCGGCGCGCGAAGCCGGCGTTCTCGGAGAGGAATCCGAAGCCGGGGTGGATCGCCTGGGCGCCGGTCTGATGCGCGGCGTCGACGATCTTGTCGGCGACGAGATAGCTCT
>JADZBR010000308.1 GCA_020852035.1 Caulobacteraceae bacterium | reverse complement strand
GAGCGCTGCACAAGGCAATGATCGCCGCGGGCTTCCCTGAGATGCAGCTCGCCCCCTCCACCAACCGCTCTTCGCTGCGCTCGGCGGTCGGACCCCCTCCCGCCGCTTCGCGGGGGAGGTAAGAGGCGCCCGAACCCGGCATTCGAGCGCTGCAAACCGCCGGTGAGCCGTGAGGTCGCGCTACGGCGTCAAGCCTCAGGCGGAGGGGTGCTGGAAGGTGGCCGGCCGGGCGGGCGGCAGGCCGCGCTCCTTGGCCTCTTCCATCAGCTCGGCCTTGCGCTGGGCCAGTTCCGCGCCGAGTTCGTCCATGTCGAGGCCGGCCTTGCGGGCCTGGCTGAACATGCCTTCGAGGCGCTGCTCCTCCTCCTTGACGTGGTGCTCGATGAGTTCGGACAGCACCTTGACCTTGGCGTCGTAGAAGGCCTCGTCGGGGCCGCCGGCCTCGATCTCGTTGATCAATAGTTTGGCCGCGTCGTGCTCGACGTAGGCTTCCTTGAGCAGGTCCTCCTCGATCTTGCCCTCGCAGGCGGGATAGAAGATCTCCTCCTCGATCTGGGCGTGGACCTTCAGCTCCAGGCAGGCCTGGCGGGCGAGCTTTTGCTTGCGGTCCTTGCCGCGGGCCTTCTCGAACTCGGCGAAAATCTCCTCGACCTTGCGGTGGTCGGCCTTCAGCAGCGCAACCGCATCCATCTGTTTCTCGGCCATAATCCTGATCTCCCTTCGGCTCGGCCGGTGAAACTGGCGGCGGCGGGAGCGGTTCCCACGGCCCAGCCTTGCGGCGCGGGCGCTTACCGGCTGAACATCGGCGCCGCTGAAGAAGGAGCGCCGGCCCATGTCCACCCGCCACCTGGTCGACCCCGAGGTCGCGCCGATCCTGGAGCTGATGCAGCGCGCCGAGCTGAACCACGGCAACCTGGCCGAGGCGCGGGCGGCGCGGGTCCCCATCCCGGACGATCCCGCCCTGCCGGGGCAGGCGGCGGTCGCGCCGGGCCGCGACGGGGCGCCGGACGTGCCGCTGCTGGTGTTCAACCCGCAGAGCGGGAACCGGCGGCGGGCGGCGATCCTGCACATCCACGGCGGCGGGATGGTGATGGGCAATACCGACATCGCCAGGCTCCTGTTGCCCTCGCTGCTGCTCCCCAATGACGCGGTGGGCGTCTCGGTGGACTACCGGCTGGCGCCGGAGGCGCCGTTCCCCGGGCCGCAGGAGGACTGCTACGCGGGGCTGGCCTGGCTGGTGGCGCACGCCGATGCGCTGGGTGTCGATCCGGCGCGGATCATCGTCATGGGCGAGAGCGCCGGCGGCGGCCTGGCCGCGGCGCTGGCGCAGATGGTGCGCGACCGCGGCGAGTTCAGCCTGGCCGCGCAGGTCCTGATCTATCCGATGATCGACCACCGCACCGGCTCGCCCGAGGCGCCGGTGGACAATCCGGCGACCGGCGAGTTCATCTGGACGCGGGCCTTCAACCAGTTCGGCTGGGCGTGCCTGCGTGGCGACTATGGGCTGGACGATGCGCGGCTGGGCTGGTTCTCGCCGTCGCGGGCGGGGAGCCTGGCGGCCCTGCCGCCGACCTTCCTGGCCACCGGCGCGCTGGACCTCTTCCTGGAGGAGAACCTGGACTACGCGCGGCGGCTGATCGCGGCCGGCGTGCCGACCGAGCTGCACGTCTATCCGGGCGCGATCCACGCCTTCCAGTTCGCGCAGGGCGCGCGGGTCTCGCAGCAGGCCGACCGCGACCTGAAGGCGGCGGTGGGGCGGTTCCTGGGATAGCGGCTCTAACCCTCCCCGCGCGCGGGGAGGATTTGGCCTCAGTAGCGATAGCGCCGCTGCGGTTCGTCGGGGCCGTAGGGGCTGCGGTAGGACTCGGGCTCGGGGGGCGGCGGCTCCTCGACGTAGCGCTCCTCGCGGCGGGGGCGCTCGCGCCACATGGGGCGGGGCTCGGGCGGCAGTTCGGCGCGGCGCTGCCAGGGGCGGGGCTCCTGCCAGGGCGGCGGCGGGGGCTCCTCCGGCGGCGGTTCGTCGAAGCGGTGCTCGTCGGGCAGCGGGCCTTCGGCGTCGTAGGGGGCGAAGTCCTCCTCGCGGTAGCCCTCGTCTTCGGTGAAGCTGGCCTCCTCCGCGCCGGCGTCGTAGCCGGGCGGCGGGGCGGCGTCGGGGACCATCCAGGTGAAGTCGTGCGGTTCGATCCCCTCGTGGGCCTTGAGCATGAAGCGCTTCCAGATGTCGGCGGGGATCTCGCCGCCGACCACCTTGGCCATCGAGCGGTTGTCGTCGTTGCCGACCCACACCGCGCAGAGCCAGTCGGGGGTGAAGCCGACGAACCAGGCGTCGCGCCAGTCCTGGCTGGTGCCGGTCTTGGCGGCGGCCGGGCGGCCGAGGGCGGCGCGGTAGCCGGTGCCGCCGGGGCGGATCACCCCTTCCATCATCCGCACCATCTGGCTGGCCTGGTAGACGTGGAAGGTGGGCACCGGGCCGCGCGCCGGGCGCTGGTAGATCACCTGCCCGCGGGCGTCGGTGATCTCAGCGATCAGATAGGGCTCGGTCTTGGAGCCGCCGGTCTGCAGGACCTGGTAGGCGCCGGCGAGCTTGAGCACCGTCACCTCGTAGGCGCCGAGCGCGATCGAGGGGCCGGGGCGGGGCGGGATGTTGTCGATGCCGAAGCGGCGGGCCAGGGCCGAGACGCTGTCGAGGCCGGCCTTCTGGGCCAGCTTGACGGCGATGGTGTTGACCGAGAGGGCCAGCGCCCGTTCGACGGTCATGGCGCCGTAGCGGCCGCCGCCATAGTTCTCCGGGCTCCACTGGCCGACGCGCACGACGCTGTCGGTGACGGTGTCGCCGGGGGTGACCCCGGCCTCCAGGGCGGCGGCGTAGACCAGCGGCTTGAAGGCCGAGCCGGGCTGGCGCAGGGCCTGGGTGGCGCGGTTGAAGGGGCTCTTGTCGTGGTCCACGCCCCCGACCACGGCGCGGATGGCGCCGTCGGGGGCGAGGGCGACGAGGGCGGCCTGGGTGGCGCGGCGGCGACGGCCCTGGCTGGCGATCACGCTGCGGACGGTCTCCTGCGCCACGGCCTGCAGCCTGGGATCGACGGTCAGCTTGAGGGTTAGGTCGGGGCTGCCGGGGGCCATCTTGACGGCCTGTTCGGCGGCCATGTCGAGCGCCCAGGCCAGGTCCCCTTCCGAGAGTGGCTCGCGCGGCTTCAGCGGCGGCGGCTCGGCCATCGCCTGGCGATAGGCGGCCGGGGTGATCCAGCCCATGTCGCGCATGGTCCCGAGGATCTTCGAGGCGCGGGCCCAGGCCGCGTCGTAGTCCTTGGTGAGGGCCAGGCGGCTGGGGGCCTTGGGCAGGGCGGCGAGGAGCGCGGCTTCGCCGAGGGTGAGCTGGCTGGCGGGTTTGGAGAAATAGGTCTGGGCGGCGGCTTCCAGGCCATAGGCCCTGGCGCCGAAGAAGGTGCGGTTGAGGTAGAGCTCCAGCACCCCGTCCTTGCCCAGCATCTCCTCCAGGCGCCAGGCGATGACCGCCTCGTGGGCCTTGCGCTTCAGGGTCTGCTCGTTGTTGAGCAGGAGGGTGCGGGCGAGCTGCTGGGTGAGGGTGGAGGCGCCCTGCACGGTGCGGCCGGCGCGGGCGTTGGCGCGCACGGCGCGGACGATGCCCCTCAGGTCGACGGGGCCGTGCTCGTAGTAGCGGCGGTCCTCGGCGGCGAGGAAGGCTTGGGGCACGAAGGGCGGCAACTCGTCCAGGGTGACCCGGCGGCCGTTGATCGGGCCGCGGTGGGCGATCAGCTCGCCGTCCTTGTCGAGGAAGGTCATGCCCGGCTGGCGGTTGACGGCCCACAGCTGCTCGGCCGGCGGGATGGGCGGCACGTCCGAGAGGTAGGTCATCTGCACCCAGAGCACGCCGCCGGCGGCGACCGCGCCGAGGGTGACGAGGCCGAGCAGCGGCAGCTTCCACCAGAGGCCCCCGCCCTTGCGCGGCGGATGGCGCGGCGGCGCCGGCGGCGGGACCTGCCGGCGGCCGAGCTCGGGCCGAGGTTCGGGGCTGGAAGGAGGATCGGACAAACGCGCGCGCTTTGGGGACTGACGAAGAACGGTTTAGGACGAGGGCGTGAGCGCCGACAGTCCATTCTGGCACAGCAAATCCCTCTCGGAGATGAACAAGGCCGAGTGGGAGAGCCTGTGCGACGGTTGCGGCCTGTGCTGCCTGGTGCGGTTCGAGGACGAGGAGACGGGCGAGGTCATTCCGACGCGGGTTCACTGCAAGCTGTTCGACAGCGCGCTGTGCCGCTGCACGGACTACGCCAACCGCAAGCGCCACGTGCCGGATTGCATCAAGCTGACGCCGGGCAATATCGAGGCGCTGGAATGGATGCCGAAGTCCTGCGCCTATCGCCGCATCCACGAGGGGCGGGATCTGGCCTGGTGGCACCCACTGGTCTCGGGCGATCGGGAGACGGTGCACCAGGCGGGCGTCTCGGTGCGCGGCGAGACGGTGAGCGAGGCGTCGCTGGCCGAGCCGGAGGATGCGCTGGACTTCGCCGCCTGGGACCTGGTGGCCGAGCGGGGGACGTAGCTTCTTCCTTCCCCCGGTACGGGGAAGGGGCCGAAAGTCGCGCAGCGATGACGGTCGATGGGGCAGGAGGGTTGCAGCCCTCAAACCTCCCCCATCGACCCTCGGCTTCGCCATCGGGGATGGTTTCCCCCATCCTGGGGGAAGGATTAAGGGGACAGGCGGCTGCCAAGGCCCCGAAGGATTGAAATAAAGTTGTTTCTATTCAATATATTGTGACTTTCCAGCGACAATCAGCGCACGGCGCCCGCTCCACCCGTAGCTTTGTGGCATGGCCGGAAAAGAGGGCCTCGCCGCGGAGCGGGTGAGGGCGCTGATGCTGAGACTGGTGGAAAAGCTCGAGGACGAGGTCGCTCGCTTCGAGGCCGAGCCGCCGGAGGAGCCCGCGCAACGGATCAGGTTCATCGCCGACGCCGCCCGCGCCGGGCGCGCCATCGTCCTGGCCGAGGCCGCGGCGGTGCGCGCCGGGCAGCTGGTCGAGGGCGTCGGCCAGCGTAACCCCGGGGCCGGGGCAGAGGACAAGGATGGCGACGGAATGCGGGACTGCGACATCTCCGACGAACAGTTCGAACAAATTAAGGCCGGGCTTGAACAGAAGCTTCTTGAGGAAGCAGCCCTGGAACGTAAGGGCCGAGCTGGACCGCACGCCCCGCGCGCAGTCGAGCCGCCTGAAGACCCGCGCCTGGGAGGCCAGGCACCAGCGTCCGCCGCCGGGTGACTGGCGCACCTGGCTGTTCCTCGGCGGGCGCGGGGCGGGGAAGACCTACGCGGGCGCGGCCTGGCTCTTGGATCAGTCGGAGCACGGCGGGCGCCTGGCGCTGGTGGGGCCGACCCTGCACGACGTGCGGGAGGTGATGATCGAAGGGCCCTCGGGGTTGAGAGCGCTGAAGGGCCATCGGGAGTCGTTCCGCTACGAGAAAACCCGCCGGCGGATCGTCTTCGAGAGCGGGGCCATCGGCTACTGCTTCTCGGCGGAGGACCCGGAGAGCCTGCGCGGGCCGCAGTTCGCGCACGCCTGGGCCGACGAGTTCTGCGCCTGGCCCTATCCGGAAGAGACCCTGGCGATGCTGCGGTTCGGCCTGCGGCTGGGGGACGATCCCCGGCTGATGGTGACGACGACGCCCAAGCCGATCCCGGCGCTGAAGGCCCTGCGGGCCGAGCCGGGGACCATCGAGACGCGGCACGCCACGCAGGTGAACGCGGCGAACCTGTCGCCCGCCTTCGTGCAGACCCTGGAGGGCCTCTACGGCGGCACGCGGCTGGCGGCGCAGGAACTGGAGGGGCTGGTGGTCGAGGATGCGGCGGGCGCCCTGTGGCGTGCGGCGGACCTCTCGCGGGCGCGGGGCGCGGCCCCGGCGGCGTTCGAGCGGGTGGTGGTGGGCCTCGACCCGCCGGCCTCCGCGCACGGCGACGCCTGCGGGGTGATCGTGGCGGGACGGGCCGGCGGGCGCGGGTTCGTGCTGGCCGACCGTTCGGCCAGGGGCCTCTCGCCGCTCGGCTGGGCGCAGGCGGCCGTGGCCGCCGCGCGCGAGTTTTCCGCCGACGCCATCGTGGCCGAGGCCAACCAGGGCGGGGAGATGGTGCGCTCGCTGCTGGCGATGGCCGACCCGCCGTGTCCGATCAGGCTGGTGCATGCGCGGCTGGCGAAGCGCGCGCGGGCCGAGCCGGTGGCGGCGCTCTACGAACAGGGCCGCGTGGTCCACTGCGGCGCTTTCCCGGCGCTGGAGGAGGAACTGATGGCGCTGGGCGCGGGCAGGACGGCGCACAGCCCCGACCGGGCCGACGCGCTGGTCTGGGCGATCGCGGAGCTCTTGCTGGGCGATGCGGCGCAGCCGAGATTGAGCGTGCTTTGACTTATTCCTTCCCCCAGTATGGGGGAAGTGGCCGGCAGTCGCGAAGCGACAACGGTCGATGGGGGAAGTGGATTGCAGTCCCCGGACTTCCCCCATCGACCCTCGGCTTCGCCGTCGGGCCACTTCCCCCCGTATGCGACCGAGCCGGTGCTGAAGCGCGACGGGCTGGTCGCCACACAGGCGGAAAACGTCAACAATACAAGGGGCGGGGCGGATTTCCTACTGGCGCTGGACCAGCTGGAGGCGCAGCTGCCGAACGTCTCCCAGGTGACGCTGGTGGTGGCCTGGTTCGGGAGCGACCTGCGCTGCGGGGTCTGCGAGATCCGGCCGGGCGTGGAGGTGGCGGCCAAGGACACCCTGCCGATCGGTTGGTCGGTGGACGGGCTGGCGCGCGGCGAGGCGCACCTGATCTCGCAGCAGGACGGCGGCCCGGCCTATGGCGGCACGCCGGCGGACGCGACGGTTGTGGCGGCCATCCAGGAGCTGAAGTCGCGCGGCTACAGCGTTGGTCTTTATCCCTTTATCCTGATGGACGTGCCGCCCGGGAACGGCCTGCCGGACCCCTACGGCGGCGAGGAACAGGCGCCCTATCCCTGGCGCGGGCGGATCACCTGCGCGGCGGGGACCGACCAGACGTTCGCGGCGGCCGACCAGGTGGACGCCTTCTTCGAGGGCGAATGGGGCTTTCGGCGCATGGTGCTGCATTGCGCCGACCTCGCTCAGCAGGCCGGCGGGGTGGATGCGTTCCTGATCGGCTCGGAGCTGCGGGGGCTGACCTGGGTGCGCTCGGGCGCCTCGGCCTATCCGGCGGTGGCCAAGCTGAAGACGCTGGCGGCGGACTGCCGGGCGGTGCTGGGGACGGGGACGAAGATCTCCTACGCGGCCGACTGGAGCGAATATTTCGGCCACCAGCCGGCGGACGGCTCGGGCGACGCGCACTTCCACCTCGACCCCTTGTGGGCGGATGAGAACATCGATTTCGTCGGCATCGACTGGTATGCGCCGATGGCCGACTGGCGCGAGGGGACGGCGCACCTCGACGCCCAGGCCGGCTGGAGAAACACACGACAGGTCAATTACCTGCGGGCGAATCTTGCGGGCGGCGAGGGGTTCGACTGGTACTACGCAAGCCCCGAAGACCGTACCGATCAGGTGCGGACGCCGATCACCGACGGCGCCTATGGCGAGCCGTGGGTCTATCGCTACAAGGACCTGATCAGCTGGTGGTCGAACGCTCACCACGATCGGCCGGGCGGCGTGCGCGCGGAGGCGGCGACGGGCTGGGTCCCGCAATCCAAGCCGCTGCGCTTCGTCGAGTTCGGCTGCCCGGCGGTGGACAAGGGGGCCAATGCGCCGAACCTGTTCATCGATCCCAAGAGTTCGGAGAGCCACCTGCCGCCGTTCTCCAACGGCCGGCGCGACGACCTGATGCAGCGGCGGGCGCTGGAGGCGGTGCTCAAGCACTTCGGCGAGGATGCGGCCAATCCCGTCTCGGCGGTCTATGGCGGGCCGATGCTGGAGGCGATGGCGGCCTGGTGCTGGGACGCGCGGCCCTATCCGGATTTCCCGGCGCGCGAGGACGTCTGGAAGGACGCGCCGAACTGGACGCTGGGGCACTGGCTGAACGGGCGGGTGGGGTCGGGGACCCTGGCCGACCTGGTGCGCGCGCTCGGCGAGCGCGCGGGCGTGGATCTCGATGTCGAGGACCTGGAGGGCGAGGTCACGGGCTATGTGGTCGAGCGGCCGATGCGGCTGTCGCAGGCGATCGCGCCGCTGGCCGCGGCCTATGGGTTCGACGGGGCCGAGCGCGAGCTGGCGACCTTCCTGATGCGCGAGCGGCCGGCGGCGGGGACGCTGGGCGCCGGCGATCTGGCCTTCGAGGGCGAGCGGCCGGAGGCGACGCAGGCGCGGGTGCTGGAACCGGCGCCGCAGACCCTGCGGGTGCGGTTCATCGACGAGCAGTCGGACTATCAGACGGGCGCGGTCGCGGTGCGGCGCGATCCGATGGCCGGCGCGCAGAGCGCCGACGCGGACCTGCCGATCGTCATGGAGGCCGGCGAGGCGGAGGTCGCCGCGCGGCGGATGCTGCGGGCGGCCGACGGGGTGCGCGACGAACTGGTGCTGGGACTCTCGCCGGCGACGGCGCTGGGCCTTCAGACGGGCGATGTGGTGCGCGTCGAGGGGCGGCATGGCGACTGGCGGGTGACGCGGCTCGACCGCGACGCGCGGCCGACGGCGGTGCTGGCGCTGGCCGAGGCGGGCGAGCTGGCGGCGGCGGCGGGCGCGGGGGGCTGGACGCCGCCGCCGCCGGTTCCGCCGCTGTCGCCGCCGGTGCTGCACCTGCTGGACCTGCCGCCGCTGCCGGGGTTCGAGGATGACGCGCGGCCGCTGGTGGCCGTCGCCGCCGAGCCCTGGCGGGCGATGGAGGCGCACGCCGGGCCGAGCGCCGAGGCGCTGACCGTGCGGGCGCAGGTCCCGCAGCCGGCGACGGTGGGGGTGACGCGCACGGACCTGCCGGCGGGGCCGCTGCATCGCTTCAGCCCTGGCGCGGCGCTGGAGGTGGAGCTGGCGTCCGGGCGGCTTGAGAGCCGGCCGTTGGCGGCGGTTCTGGCGGGGGCCAACGCCCTGGCGGTGCAGGGGGCGGGCGGCGCCTGGGAGGTGCTGCAGTTCACCGGCGCTGAACAGGTGGGCGCGCAGCGCTGGCGGCTGACGGGTTTGCTGCGCGGTCAGCTGGGCAGCGAGCCGGCGATGGTGTCGCTGACGCCGGCCGGCGCGGCGGTCGTGGTGCTGGCGGGCGACCTGGCGCGCGGGGCGATGGCGCTGGACGAGCGCGGCCTGCCGCTGGTCTGGCGCGCGGCCCCGGCGGGCGG
>JADZBR010000307.1 GCA_020852035.1 Caulobacteraceae bacterium | reverse complement strand
GGGTTCTTCTTCATGTCCATGGAACGGCGCGTGCGGTGGGCGCCGATGGCGAAGCGGTGGGCCTCGTCGCGCAGGCGTTGGAGGTAGTAGAGCACCGGGCTCTTCGGCTCGAGCATGAAGGGCTCGGCGGCCGGCATGAAGAACCGCTCCAGGCCCGCGTCCCGGTCCGGCCCCTTGGCGACGCCGACCACCGAGATGTCGTCGACGCCCAGGTCGGCCATCACCTCCAGCGCCGCCGCCAACTGGCCCGCGCCGCCGTCGATCAGGACGAGGTCCGGCCGCGGCGGGTTCTCGCCGGCCTCCTCCTCCTTGGCGAGACGGGAAAAGCGGCGGCGCAGCACCTCCTTCATCATCCCGTAGTCGTCGCCGGGGGTGAGCTCGGTCCCCTTGATGTTGAACTTGCGGTACTGGCTCTTCTGGAAGCCCTCCGGGCCGGCCACGATCATGCCGCCGACCGCATTTGTCCCCATGATGTGGCTGTTGTCGTAGACCTCGATGCGCTCGGGCCGGGTCTCCAGCTTGAACGCCTCGCTCACGCCGTCCAGCAGCTTCGACTGCGCCGAACTCTCGGCCATCTTGCGGCCCAGGGCCTCGCGGGCGTTGATCACCGCGTGCTCGACCAGCTGGCGCTTCTCGCCCCGCTGCGGCTTCAGGATATCGGTGCGCCGCCCGCCCTTGATGCAGAAGGCTTCGGCCAGCAGCGCCCGGTCGGTCGGCTCGACATTGACCAGGATCAGCTTGGGGATCGGCTGGGTCTCGTAGAACTGGCCGAGGAAGGCCGCCATCACCTCGCCGGCCTCGTTCGCCCCTTCGGTCACCATGCCGCCGACACGCGGGAAATAGGCGCGGTTGCCCCAGTTCTGCCCCGCCCGGAAGAAGAACACCTGCACGCAGGCCTGCCCGCCCTCCAGGTGCAGGGCGAAGACGTCCGCCTCGTCGGTGGTCTCCGGGTTGATCTGCTGTTCCTGGGCGATGGAGGCGAGCGCCCGGATGCGATCGCGCAGGCGCGCGGCGCGCTCGAACTCCATCTCCTCGGCGGCGGCGGTCATCTGGTCGGCCATCCGCTTCATCACCGCCCGGCTCTTGCCGCGCAGGAAGTCGCCGGCCTCCTCCACGAGGTCGCCATAGTCCTCCAGCGAGATCAGGCCCGTGCAGGGCGCCGCGCACCGGCGGATCTGGTGCAGCATGCAGGGCCGCGTGCGGGTCTCGTAGACGCTGTCCGAACAGGACCTCAGCAGGAACGCCTTCTGCAGGGTGTTCAGCGTCCGGTTCACCGCCCAGGCGCTGGCGAACGGCCCGAAGTAGTCGCCCTTGATGGTGTGGGCGCCGCGATGCTTGCGCAGCTGCGGCGCCGGATGCTCGCGCCGAATGACGATCTCGGGGAAGCTCTTGTCGTCGCGCAGCAGCACGTTGAAGCGCGGCTTCAGCTGCTTGATCAGGTTGATCTCGAGCAGCAGGGCGTCGGTCTCGGTGCGGGTGACGATGAACTCCATCGCCCGCGTCAGGTCCACCATGTTAGCGATGCGGTTGGTGTGGAAGCGCCCCTGCGCGTACTGCACCACCCGCTTCTTCAGCGAGCGCGCCTTGCCGACGTAGAGCACCTCCTCCGCATCGCCGATCATCCGGTAGACCCCGGGCTTGTCGGGCAGGCGTCCAGCCTCATCCGCGATCAGCGCGGCGCCGGTCAGGCGGGGGGTGGAAACGTCGTCGGGCATCTGGAGCGGATATAGGCGAGTCTGACCCTCATATCCTCCCCCGCCTCGCGGTCCCCCTCCCCCATTGCAATGGGGGAGGATTTGGCAGGGTCACAGCCGATAGCCGCCCGCCTCCAGCTTGGCGAAGGTGGTCTTGGTGACCTTGATGTAGCCCTTCTCCGCCGGCCGCAGCCAGAGCGCGCCCTTGGCCCTGGCCGGGTCGAAGCCCTCGGCGACGAGGTCGATCTTGCGGTACTTGAAGGTCCCGGTGGTCTCGATCTGCGGCAGCAGGCGCACGAACACCGGCCGCGCGTAGAACGGCAGGTGCGCGTCCACGTGCGCCTCGAAGGCGCGGATGTCGAACGCCGGCCCCACCACCAGCCCCGCCATCCCCGCGCGCCCGTCCGCCCCCGGCACGGCGACGCCGTAGACATTGGCCTCCAGCACCCCCGGCGCCTCGGCCAGGATCTGCGCCACCTCGGTGGTGGAGACGTTCTCGCCCTTCCAGCGGAAGGTGTCGCCCAGCCGGTCGAGGAAGTAGAAATAGCCCTCCTCGTCCTGCTTCATCAGGTCGCCGGTGCGGAACCAGGCGTCGCCCTGCGCGACGACATCGCGCAGGACCTTCTTCTCGCTCTCGGCCTTGCTCGCATAGCCGCCGTAGTCGGAGCGCGCGTCCGAGCCGATCTGGCCGACGCACTCGCCCGGCTTGCCGGCCCGCGCCGCCACGCACAGCCCGTCGGTCCCGCGCACCGGCTCGCCGGTCTCGGTGTCCACCTCGATGAGGCGGATGTGGAAGCGGCTCTTCATGTACGGCGGCACGCGGCCGATCGCGCCGCGCTTGCCGTCGAAGTTGAACAGCGAGACGTTGCCCTCGGTGGAGCCGTAGAACTCCAGCACCTGCGGAATGGCGAACCGCGCGACCAGGTCGTCCCAGACGTCGGGCCTGAGGCCGTTGCCGAACACCAGCCGCAGCTTGTGGCGACGGTCGTCCTCCCCCGGCGGGTGGTTCACGAGATAGCGGCAGAGCTCGCCGATATAGGCGAACATGGTGCAGCCCTCGCGGACGATCTCCTCCCAGAAGTGGCTGGCCGAGAACCTGCGCCGCAGCACCACGCAGCCGCCGTTGAGCAGCGCCGCCCCCGTGCCGCAGAGCCCGCCGGTGGCGTGATAGAGCGGCAGGGTCAGATAGATGCGGTCGCTCTCCCTGGCCCCGGTCGCCCCGGCGAAGGCGCGCATGTAGAGCTGGGCGCGCATGTGGCTGATCCGCGCGGCCTTCGGCAGGCCGGTGGTGCCGCTGGTGAAGATGAACAGCGCGGTGTCGCGCGCCAGGATGTCCGACCGCTGGGCACGCTCGGGCCGCAGCTGGCTGACGCTCTTCAGCGCCTTGGAAAGGTCGTGCTGCCCCGCCTGCGCCGGCCCCAGCGTCCAGCACTGGACCCCCTTGGCCAGCCCGTCCCGCACCGCCTCGAAGGCGGCTTGCGTCTCCTCATCGACGACCACCCGGCCGGCGTCGGAGATGTTCAGGCAGTGCGCCAGCGCCTGGCCGGTCAGGTTGTTGTTCACCAGGGCGGCGGCCACGCCCACCTTGGTCAGGCCCAGCCACAGCGCCAGGTAGTCGATGCGGTTGGGCAGCAGCACCGCGACCGAATCGCCGCGCTTCAGCCGCTGGCCCCTCGCCCAGTTCGCATAGCGGTTGGCCAGTTCGTCCATCTCGCCATAGCTGAGGGTGCGCCCCTCGAAAACCACCGCCGGCCGCTCGCGCCAGCGGTCGACCGCCGCCTCCCAGTCGTCGCAGATCAGGTTTTCCGAATCAGGCGCGATCGACTTGATCCGCCCCAGGGTCCGGGAAAGGCCGCGCAGGAACCGCCACTCGCGCTGCACACGGGCCTTCAACGCCATTCGCCCCACCCTCCAACGCCGCAAGCTTGCTGGCCCGGGCCCGCCGGGGTCAAGCGTGGCCGTGGCCGCACGCCAAAATGGCCGCGGGCGGCGTGGCGCAAATGCCGCACGGTTGGCTTAGACTGGGACATGGCCGGGCTGCCGCAGGCGATTCTGTTCGATCTGGATGACACCCTCATCTCGGCCGGATCGCGCAGGCTGCTGTTCCAGGCCCTGGCCGAGGCGTTCGCCGGCGCCTTCGCGCCGCTCTCGCCGGCCGATGCGGCCGCCCGGCTCGAGGCGCACGCCAAGGTCTTCTGGGACGACCCCGAACGTCATCGCCACTGGCGCATGAACTTGGCCGCCGGCCGCCGCGCCATGATCGTCGAAGCCTTTGAACAGCTGTCCGCCGAGGCGCCCGGCGCGACGCGCGAAGCGGCCGAGGCGTTCGCCGCCCGTGTGCATGCCGGTCGCGAGGAGAACCGGATGTTTCCGGGCGCCGTCGAGACCCTGCAGGCCATCCGCGCGGCCGGCGTGAAGATGGCGCTGGTCACCAATGGCGACGGCGCCGGCCAGCGCGCCAAGGTGGAGCGCTTCGCCCTGGCCCCGCTTTTCGACCACATCCAGATCGAGGGCGAGGCCGGCTTCGGCACGCCCGAGGCGCGCGCCTATCTGCACGCGATGCAGACCCTGGATGTGGCGGCCGCCGACACCTGGATGGTCGGCGACAACCTCGAATGGGAAGTGGCCGCGCCGCAGCGTCTGGGCATCTTCGCCATCTGGCACGACCACCTCGGCGAGGGCCTGCCGCCAGGCAGCCCCTACCGACCGGACCGCATCATCCGGGCGCTGGCGGAACTGCTGGACTAAGGCCCAAATCCTCCCCCCGTTCCGCTTCGCTACATGAGGGAGGATTTCAGCGCCACGATCCCGCCGCACTCGCGGTGAAATCGTGGCCGACCTCAAGCTTAAGATTGGCGACGTTTGTGTAATCGCCGAGCAGCTCTACAGTTCTCCACAAGAACAAGCCTGACCATTTCACATTTCCGGGAACAGTTGCAGCGGGGCTTCGTTACAGATCCCGACGAAACACCATGAAGGATCTTACGATGAGTACGCCTTTCGCCGGCGGCAAGGTCGATTTCCATGCGATCGATCCCGGCTTCGAGCCGCTCACTACCGACAAGCCGCGGCCCGACACGGCCCGCGAGGAGGCGCGTTCGTTCGCGCCCGCGCGCGATGCGGACATCGACCGCATCGCCGAGCGCGAGTTCGACCGTGAGGACCGCGCCTTCGCGGCCGCGGCGCCGAGCGCCGACGAATTCACCCGCGACCCGCCGCTGGGCGCCGAGGACGCCTTCGCCCCACCGCCCGCCTTCGTCCCGCCGGCTCGCAACCTGCGCAAGCGCGGCGGCGTCAATCCGGCGTTCGTGGCCATCCCGGTGATCGCTGTCGTGGGCGTCGGCGCGGCCCTGCTGCTCACCTCCAACCGCGGCGCGGAGACGCCGGACCTCGGCGCGTCGCTGCCGGTTGAGACCGCCCAGGCCCCGCTGGCCAATCCGACCCTGCCGCCGGTCGCGCCGCCCGAAACCGCCGTGGTCCCGCCAGCCCCGGTCGAGGTCGCCGAGGCTCCGCCCCCGGCCCCCGCCGCCCGGGTGACCCCGGCCCGCCGCGCCGCGCCGCGGGCGGAGCGCGCCGCCGCGCCGGCCGCCGCTGCGCCGGCCGCCGCCGACGAGATGGGCGTCGACGCCAGCGCCACCCTTCCGGCCGGCCCGACGACCTACAGCCAGCTCGACCGCACGGGCGATCCGGCCCCGCAGGCGATCAACCCCGCCGGCACGGTGATCGCGCCGAGCGGCGTCACCGCTCCGCCCGCGAGCACCGCCACCGCGCCGGTCGCTCCGCCCGCCCCGGCCGCCGCCGCGCCGCAGCCGGTGGTCCCGCCCGAGCCGGCGACCGTCCCGGACGCGCCGGCGGTCGAGACCCCGTCGACGCCGCAATAGAACGACGCAGCCTGCGCCTCGAAGGGCGGCTCGCAAGAGCCGCCCTTGTTTCGCGCGGAGCACTCAGGAAAACCGCTCCCAGGCCGCCTGGCGCGAAACGCCCAGCGCCTCGCCGATCTGCGCCCAGCTGACCTCGCGCGCGCGCAGCTGATCGACGGTCCACTGCAGCTGGCCGCCCTTGCCGGCGCGCGTCTGCTCGATGGCCGTCAGGTGGCGGAGCAGGCGTTCGGCCGGCAACTGCTCCGGCGGCGTGATGCCGGAGAGGTCCGGCGTGTCGCCAGCCATCCAGATCCCGGCCAGGCGCACGCAGTCGTCGCAGATGTGGACCCCGCCGCCGCCGCCGACCAGCTTGGCCACCTCGTGCTGCGATTTCAGACAGAAGGAGCAGAACACCTCCGGCGTCGGCTGGGCTTGGGCGGTCATGGCGAACCTCGTCAGGAATATCCTGACTGTCAGGTAATCCCTGACGCACAATCCGTCAAGTAAAACCTGACGAGTCGCCGGCTGCGCGCCCGTGTCGCAGCGACCGGACCCGGGGCGTTAAGGCATCAGAAGGCATGTTCCGCGCAGGGTAGCCGGCATGTTCGAGCGTCTTTCATCCCCGACGGCCGCCCGCTGGGCCTCCACCTCGCTGGTGTTCACGGTGAGCTGCCTGGCCGGCCACTACATCTCGCTGGGGATGACGCCGACCCAATGGCTGGGCGCGGCGGTGGCGGTGCTGGGCTCGATCACCGTGGCTGTGGCCGTGCGCCTGCCGCCGGAACGGGCCGAGGCCGAAGACTAAGGCCGCGCCTTCTTCGGCAGCGCCGCAGCCTCGTCCGGCGTCAGCCGGGTCAGCGACCGGACGATGCACGAGGTGACGATCCCGCCGTTGCGCGCCCTTATGTTCAGGTCCAGCGGTCCGCAGACGGTTGATCGCCCGCCCACCGGCTCCACGATCAGGCCGTCGCTCGCGACGGTGCTCAGGCAAGCGCCGGCCATGTCGAACCGCCAGGTGTCGCGCCCCACCTTGGCGTAGAGCGTGCTCGCGTCGGCCGCCCGCGTTCCCTCCATGCGGCTAAGGTGGAAACACTGGCGCGGGGCGTCCTGCGCGTTCGAGGCCGCGGCCGGCAGCGCCAGGGCGGCGGCGAGGGCCAGGGCGAAAAGAGGTTTCATGCGCGCCTCCTTTGGGGGCTCAACCTTACGCGCGCGGCGGCGGTTCCCCTAGCCGAACAGGGCGCGCCAAATCCTCCCCCATGTAGCGCAGCGAAATGGGGGAGGATTTGGCTGCGGCGTCGCTAGAACGCCGAGGTGTGCACCGGCGGCGTCGGCGCGTGGCCGAGGCAGACGTCGACGCAGCGTCGCGCCGTCTCGGCGCCGGGATCGACGAACATCAGGCGCGCCCCAAAGCCGTCGTAGACCAGCGGAACCTCGGTGCAGCCGGCGATCAGCGCCTCCGCGCCGGTCGCCTCCAGCCGATCGACCAGCTGGGTCATGCCGGCCTGCACCTCCTCGCCGAGGTCGCCGCCCTTGATGCGGTAGACGAGGTCCATGAACCGCTGCTGGTGCTCAGGCTCGAGCAGCACCGCGCCCATGCCCCGCGCCGCCAGGTATTCCCGGTAGAGCCGCAGCGCCACCGGCGTGCCCAGCACCCCCGCCCGCCGCGCGCCGACGCCCTCGGCGCGGGCCACGGCCGTCTCGATCATGTCGACCAGCGGCAGGCCGGTGACCTTCTGGATCAGCGGGGCGTGCTCATGGGCGGTGTTGCAGGCGATGGCCAGCACCTGGGCGCCGGCCGCGCCCAGCGCCGCCGCCATCTCGGCCAGCACCGGCCCTGGCTTGTTGAACGGATGGTTGCGGTCGGGGACGTGCGGGTTGAGGTCGACCAGCACGCGGATGTGGTCCTGGTCGCGCTTGGCCGGGGTGGCGGCCTGGATCTTGGCCAGGAAGTCCACCGTCGCAGCCGGCCCCATGCCGCCGAGAACGCCGAGAACAAGGCTCATGCCAGATGTCCTTCCAGTTCGGAGTGATAGCCGAAGAGCCCCTGCGCCCCGCCGGTGTGCAGGAAGACGACGGTCTCGCCGGTGAACGCGCCCTGCGCCGCGAGCGCGACCAGCCCCTTCATGGCCTTGCCCGAATAGACCGGGTCGAGCAGCAGGCCCTCGGTGCGCGCGGCGAGCTTCAGGGCGTCGATCACCGCCGCGTCGATCAGGCCGTAGCCGGCGCCCACATAGTCGCAGTCGGCGACCACCATCTCGCGCCGCACCCGGTCCGGGTGGCCCAGCAGGGCGGCGGTCTCCAGCGCCAGCTTGAAGACGCTGTCCTCCTGCACAGCCTTGGGCGCGCGCACGCCTATGCCCAGCACCGGGATGTCCGCCCCGACCACCGCCAGCCCCGCGACCAGCCCCGCATGGGTGCCGGCGCTGCCGGTGGCGGTGACGATGCGGTCGATGACCAGCCCCTGCTCGTTCGCCTGGGCCGCCAGCTCTATGGCGCAGTCGACATAGCCCAGCGCCCCCACCGCATTGGACCCGCCGCCGGGGATCACATAGGGCCGCCCACCCCGCCCGCGCACCTCGTCGGCGACCGCCGCAAGCGGGGCGTTCATGTCCGTTCCGGCGGGGACGAAGC
>JADZBR010000306.1 GCA_020852035.1 Caulobacteraceae bacterium | reverse complement strand
GGCCTCCTGCGGCAGCTTGGTGACTTCCAGGGCGCGGGCCCGGTGCGGCAGGCGGCGCAGGAATCCGCGCTCCTCCAGCGCCGTGATTAGCCGGTGGATGCCGGACTTTGAGGCCAGGTCCAGCGCCTCCTTCATCTCGTCGAACGAGGGGGAGACGCCGGTCTCCTTGATCCGCTCATGGATGAACATGAGCAGTTCGTGCTGTTTGCGCGTGAGCATCCCAAAGGCCTCGCTGAGCCCGGCGCGGCGGCCGGAACAAATCGCCAACTCTTGAGAATGTTCTCTAGGTGTTCTAGGTTAATGTCAAGTTGACAGCAAAGCCCTGGTCGCCGCCGTCACATCCGCCTGTCGCATCAGGCTTTCACCGACCAGCATCGCCCGCGCACCGCTTGCCGCCAGCCGGGCCACGTCGGCGGGGCCGCCGATGCCGCTTTCCGTCACCAGCAAGGCGTCTTGAGGGGCGCGGGCCGTCAGTCGTTCGGTGGCGGAAAGGTCAGTGACGAAGGTGCGCAGGTCGCGGTTGTTGACGCCCACGAGATCGGCGCCGAGGCCGCCGGCGCGGTCCATCTCGGCCTCATCGTGCACCTCGACGAGGGCGTCCATGCCGAATCGGCGGGCCTCGGCCATCAGCTCGGCGGCCAGCGAATCGTCGATCATCGCCAGGATCACCAGGATGGCGTCGGCCCCCAACGCCCGCGATTCGGCGACCTGCCAGGGGTCGACCAGAAACTCCTTGCGCAGGCAGGGCAGGGCGACGGCGTCGCGCGCGGCGGTCAGGTAGGCGTCGGCGCCCTGGAAGCTCGGCGCATCAGTGAGCACCGAGAGGCACGCCGCGCCGCCGGCTTTGTAGGCGCGGGCGAGGGCGGGTGGATCGAAGTCCGCCCGGATGAGGCCCTTGGAGGGCGAGGCTTTCTTGATCTCGGCGATCAGCGCTAGCGACCCCGCCGGCGCGGCGGCCAGGGCGGCGCAGAAGCCGCGCGGCGGCGATGCGGCCCCGGCGGCCTCGTCGATGGCCGACTGCGAGCGCGCGGCCTTCCGCTCGGCGACTTCTTCGCGCTTGTAGCCGGCGATGCGCTCGAGGATGTCGCTCACGGCGCGGTCACCTCGACGAGCTTGTCGAGCGCGGCCTTCGCGCGGCCGTCATCGATCACCTCGGCCGCCAGCGCCGCGCCCGCCTTCAGGTCCGCCGCCCGCTCGGCGACGATGAAGGCGGCGGCGGCGTTCAGCAGCACGATGTCGCGGTAGGCGCCCGGCCGGCCGTCCAGCACCGCGCGCAGGGCCGCGGCGTTCTCCTCGGGCGAGCCGCCGACGATCTGCGAGAGCTCGGCGCGGGGTAGACCGGCGTCCTCGGGCGTGACGGTGAACTCGCGCACCTGGCCGTCTTTCAGCTCGGCGGCGGCGGTCTCGCCGGTGGTGGTGAGCTCGTCCATGCCCTGGCCGTTGACCACCCAGGCGCGTTCGGCGCCCAGGAGGCCGAGCGCCTCGGCGATCGGGCGCACGTAGGCGGGGGAGGGCACGCCCACCACCTGCCGCCGGGCGCCGGCCGGGTTGGTGAGCGGGCCGAGCAGGTTGAGGATGGTCCGAAAGCCGATCTCCTGGCGGATCGGCGAGAGGTGGCGCATGGCGCCGTGGTGGGTCTGGGCGAAGAGGAAGCAGATGCCGGCCTCGTCGAGCGCCCGCCGCTGGCGCTCAAGGCCGGGGTCGATGCCGACGCCGAGGGCGGTCAGCACGTCGCCGGCGCCGGAGCGGGAGGTGATGGCGCGGTTGCCGTGCTTGGCCACCTTCAGGCCGGCGCCGGCGCAGACGAAGCTGACGGCGGTGGAGATGTTCAGCGTATGCAGGCCATCGCCGCCGGTGCCGCAGACATCGATCACCTCGTAGGGATGCTCCAGCCTAAGCGCCGCGCCGCGCATGGCCCGGGCGCAGGCGGCGATCTCGCCGACCGTCTCGCCGCGCATGCGGATGGCGGTGAGTGCCGCAGCGGCCTGGGCGGGGGTGGGCTCGCCGCGCAGGCAGGCTGAGAAGAAGGCCTCGGTCTCGGCCTCGCTCAGCACCGCGCCGGTCGCCAGCTGCGCCAGCAGGGGTTTGAAGGCGTCGGACATGGCTCAGACGGCGGCGAGGCGCTTGACGCCGGCCAGGTCCAGGAAATTGCCGAGCAGGTCGTGGCCGCCCTCGGTGGCGATGGACTCCGGGTGGAACTGCACGCCGTGGATCGGGCGGCTCGCGTGCTGCAGGCCCATGATCTCGCCGTCGTCGGTCCAGGCGGTGACCTGCAGGGTGTTGGGCAGGCGGCCGCGGTCGACCGAGAGGCTGTGGTAGCGCGTGGCCGTGAGGGGATTTGCGAGGCCCTTGAAGACGCCTGCGCCCTCGTGGCGGATCGGGCTGGTCTTGCCGTGCATCACCTGCTTGGCGCGCACCACCTCGCCGCCGAACGCCTGGCCGATGGCCTGGTGGCCCAGGCAGACGCCGAGGATCGGCAGGCTTTCCGGCGCTTCGGCCAGCAGCGACAGGCAGATCCCCGCCTCGTTCGGCGTACAGGGGCCCGGCGAGAGCAGCACCGCCTCCGGCTTCAGCGCCAGGGCCTCGGCGGCGGTCAGGTCATCGTTGCGATAGACCCACGTCTCGGCCCCCAGCTCGTTCAGGTAGTG
>JADZBR010000305.1 GCA_020852035.1 Caulobacteraceae bacterium | reverse complement strand
GGCGCGGCGCTGGGGGCGCGGCTGATCGCGTCATGCGAGCCGGATTTCCCCCGCCCGCTCGCCGCCCTCGACCCGCCGCCGCCGCTGCTCTGGGCGCGCGGGCATGTGGCGCTGCTCGCCCAGCCGACCGTGGCCGTCGTGGGCGCCCGGGTCGCCTCCGCCGGCGGCCAGCGGTTCGCGCGCGGGCTGGCCAAGGAGCTCGGCGAGGCCGGCCTTGTGGTGGCGTCCGGCCTGGCGCGCGGCATCGACGGGGCGGCGCACGAGGGCGCCCTGCCCACCGGCACGGTGGCGGTGCTGGGCGGCGGGATCGACGACATCTATCCGCCCGAACACGCCGATCTCTACCGGCGCGTCGTCGAGGCCGGCTGCGTGCTGTCCGAAAGCGCGCCGGGCCGCCGGGCGCAGGCCAAGGACTTTCCCCGCCGCAACCGCATCATCGCCGGCCTCTCCCGCGCCGTGGTGGTGGTGGAGGCCGAGTTGCGCTCCGGCTCGCTGATCACCGCGCGGCTGGCGGCCGAACAGGGGCGCGAGGTGTTCGCCGTGCCGGGCTCGCCGCTCGATCCCAGAGCCAAGGGAACCAACGACCTGATCCGCCAGGGCGCGCAGATGTGCGAAAGCGCCGAGGACGTGCTGCGCGCGCTCTCCGGCCTACCCGACGTGCGGGAGAAGGAACGGGACCTCTTCGACGATCCGCCGCCGGAATCTGGCGAAGCCGACCTGGAGGCGCTGCGCGAACGCCTCGCCGCCCTGCTCTCGCCGACGCCTGTCTCGCGCGACGAGCTGATCCGGGCGACGGGCGCGCCGCCCTCGGCCGTGCTGGCGGCGCTGGTGGAGCTGGCGCTGGCGGGCCGCGCCGAGCTGTTGGCCGGGGGGATGGTGGCGCGCGGCTAGTCGCGTTCCGGCGCAGGGCTGGCCAGGCGGGCGGCGTCGAGCGCGATCATCCGCAGGCTGGTCGAGAGCGGCCTGAACCCGTGGGTGGAGGCGAGGTCCGCAAGCTCGCTCAACATGTCCTCGATATAGGCGGCGATGTCGGCCGAGGTGGGCGGTTCGGACGGCTCGGGCATCGGGGGACTCGCTCGAATACAACCACTGTTCTAGTTACTGTCGCTTTGGTTGTAAACCATGCTCACGCCATCAGGCCCGTTGACAGAGGATGGGCCCCGCCCCCACCTTCCGCGCCCCTGCAACGTCCCGAGAATTCGATCCCTCCCGCATGAACGTCGTCGTCGTCGAGAGCCCGGCCAAGGCCAAGACCATCAACAAGTACCTGGGCTCGGACTACAAGGTTCTGGCGTCCTACGGCCATGTGCGCGACCTGCCGGCCAAGGACGGCTCGGTGAAGCCGGACGACGACTTCGCCATGAGCTGGGAGGTCGACGGCAAGGCCAGCAAGCGCCTCGCCGACATCGCCGAGGCCATGAAGGGCTCCGACCGCCTGATCCTCGCCACCGACCCGGACCGCGAGGGCGAGGCGATCAGCTGGCACGTGCTGGAGGTGCTGCAGAAGAAGCGCGCCCTGAAAGACGCCAAGGTCGAGCGGGTCACCTTCAACGCCATCACCAAGTCCGCGGTGGCCGAGGCGATGGCCAACCCGCGCGCCATCGACATGGAGCTGGTCGAGGCCTACCTCGCGCGCCGCGCGCTGGACTATCTGGTCGGCTTCACCCTCTCGCCGGTGCTGTGGCGCAAGCTGCCGGGCTCGCGCTCGGCGGGCCGCGTGCAGTCGGTGGCGCTGCGGCTGGTGGTCGACCGCGAGCTGGAGATCGAGCGCTTCAAGACCCAGGAATACTGGACTGTAGAGGCTGAGGTTTCAGCTGGCTCCGATTCCTTCCGCGCGCGGCTGGTGAAGCACCAGGGCAAGCGCCTCGCCAAGTTCGACCTGCCGAACGAGGCGGCGGCGAACGGGGCCAAGGCCGCCGTGCAGGCGGCTAGCTTCAAGGTCGCCTCCGTGGAGAAGAAGCCGGCCCGCCGCACCCCGGCGCCGCCGTTCACCACCTCCACCCTGCAACAGGAGGCCGCCCGCAAGCTCGGCTTCTCGGCCCAGCGGACGATGCAGGCGGCGCAGAAGCTCTACGAAGGCGTCGACATCGGCGGCGAGACGGTCGGCCTGATCACCTACATGCGGACCGACGGCGTACAGGCGGCGCCCGAAGCGCTGGACGAGGCGCGGGCCGTGATCGGCGGGCTCTACGGACGTGAATATGTCCCGGAAAGCGCCCGGATTTACAGGACAAAAGCCAAAAACGCCCAGGAGGCGCACGAGGCCATCCGGCCGACCTCGCTGGCCCGCAACCCCGGCTCGCTGCGGCTGGAGGCCGATCTCGGCCGCCTCTACGAGCTGATCTGGAAGCGGATGATCGCCTCGCAGATGGAGGCCGCCCGTATCGAGCGCACCACCGTCGAACTGGAAAGCGCCGACGGTCAGACGAGTCTGCGCGCCTCGGGCCAGGTGGTGCTCTTCCCCGGCTACCTCGCCGTCTACGAGGAGGGCCGCGACGATCCGGAGGT
The DNA here is from genome assembly GCA_020852035.1 of Caulobacteraceae bacterium. Classification (GTDB taxonomy): domain Bacteria; phylum Pseudomonadota; class Alphaproteobacteria; order Caulobacterales; family Caulobacteraceae; genus Phenylobacterium. The sequence continues at coordinate 6,622 of JADZBR010000305.1, read as the reverse complement.
CGCCAAGGGCGCGGCGGGCGACGGCGAGGAGGAGGACGCCTCCGGCCGCCTGCCGATCATCCAGGAAGGCGCCGCCGCGCGGGTGATCGCCGCCCAGGCTGACCAGCACTTCACCGAGCCGCCGCCGCGCTATTCGGAAGCGAGCCTGGTGAAGAAGATGGAGGAGCTCGGCATCGGCCGTCCCTCCACCTACGCCTCGATCCTGACGGTGCTGCGCGACCGCGCCTATGTGCGGATGGAGAAGAACCGCTTCATCCCGGAGGACAAGGGCCGGCTGGTCACCGCCTTCCTGGAAGCCTTCTTCGACCGCTACGTGGAGTATGATTTCACCGCCGCCCTGGAAGAAAAGCTCGACCAGGTCTCGGCTGGCGACCTCGACTGGAAGGTGCTGCTGCGTGAGTTCTGGAATCCGTTTCACGAGACGGTCGGCCAGGTCAGCGGCCTGCGCACGACCGAAATCCTCGACAATCTCAACGACCGCCTTGGCCCGCTGATCTTCCCGGACAAGGGCGACGGGTCCGACCCGCGCGCCTGCCCCACCTGCGGCACGGGGCGCCTGTCGCTGAAGACCGGCCGCTTCGGCGCCTTCATCGGCTGCTCGAATTATCCGGAGTGCCGCTACACCCGCCCGATCGCCCAGAACGACAACGAGACCGAGGAACAGGCCGGCGACCGTGAGCTGGGAACCGACCCGCAGACCGGCCTGACGGTCTATCTGAAGGCCGGCCGGTTCGGCCCTTACGTGCAGCTCGGCGAAGGCGACAAACCCAAGCGCGCCAGCCTGCCCAAGGCCTGGCCGGCGGCGGCGATGGACCTGGAGAAGGCCCTGCGCCTGCTGCGGCTTCCCCGGGAGGTCGGCGTGCACCCCGAAGACGGCGGCATGATCCAGGCCGGCATCGGCCGTTACGGCCCCTTCGTGCAGCACGGCTCGACCTACGCCAACCTGGAGAACGCCGACGAGGTGTTCGAGGTCGGCCTCAACCGGGCGGTCGCCCTGCTGGCCGAGAAGCGCGCCGGCGGCGGTCGCCGGGGCGCGGGCGCGGCGCTGAAGGATCTCGGCGCCCACCCGGCCGATGGACAGCCGATCCGCATCCTCTCGGGCCGGTTCGGGCCCTATGTGAAACACGGCGCCACCAACGCCAACGTCCCCAAGGGCACGGACCCGCAGGACGTCACCTTGGAACAGGCGGTGGCGCTGATCGCCGAGCGCGAGGCCAAGGGCGGCGGCAAGAAGACCAAGAAGGCGCCCGCGAAGAAGGCCGCGACCAAAAGCAAGGCCAAGAAGCCGGCCGGCAAGAAGACCGCCGCCTGATCCATCGGCCCGGCCTCGCGCGAGCCATCTTGAGAGACGTTCTCAAGTTCGGCGGAATGGCTTCGGACGTCCTAGATGAACGGAGCTTCGCCGGTTCTCGCGCGTTGCCCTGCCTACATATCCGAAGCTTCTGGAGCACCCGCCATGTTCATCCTGCCCGACCTGCCCTACGGCTATGACGCGCTGGAGCCGTCCGTCTCGGAAACGACCATGCGGACGCACCACGACAAGCACCACAAAGCCTACGTCGACAACACCAACAAGATGCTCGAAGAGGCCGGCTCCAAGCCCGCGAACCTGGAGGCGGTGATCCGCTCGGCCGAGGGCGACGCGGCAAAGAAGAAGCTCTTCAACAACGCCGCCCAGGCCTGGAACCACGCCTTCTTCTGGGAATCCATGACGCCGGCGAAGCATGAAACCTCCGAGAGCCTCGCCGCCGCGATCGATCGCGCCTTCGGCTCGCGCGACGAGCTGAAGAAGAAGTTCGTCGAGGAAGGCGTCGGCCACTTCGCGTCCGGCTGGACCTGGCTGGTGATCGAGCGCGGCGAGTTGAAGGTGATCTCGACCCACGACGCGGCCACGACCGTCACCCTGGACGCGGTCACCCCGCTGCTGGTGTGCGACGTCTGGGAACACGCCTACTATCTGGACTACAAGAACGACCGGAAGGGCTTCCTCGAGAAGTGGTTCGACACCGTCGCCAACTGGGCGTTCGCCTCGGACCAGTTCGCCGCCGCGCTTGGCGAGGGCGAGCCCTACCGTTATCCGGCGCCTGGGGGCGCCTCAGGGGACAAGCTTGCCGAAGACAAGGACGCGGGCCGAGGCCGGCCTGCCGGACAAGGCGGAACTGGCGCGGTTCATACGTGACGCCGGCGAGACCAACGTCCACGACATCGCCCGCCATTTCGGGCTGAAGGGCGAACAGCGGCGCGCGCTGCGCCAGATGCTGCGCGCGCTGGAGGACGAAGGCGGCCTGGGCCGCCGCGGCCGCAGGGGCCTGGCCACCGCCGGCGCCCTGCCGCCGGTCGGCGTGGCAGACGTGGTCGAGCGCGATCCGGACGGGGAACTGCTCGTCAAGCTGACCAAGGGCGAAGACGCGCCGCTGGTGCGCCTCGCGCCGGGCCGCCACGAGTCGGGCGCGGCCCCGGGCCTCGGCGACCGCCTGCTGGTGCGCTTCGCGACCCAGGAGAACGGCGAGCCGGCGGCGCGGCTGATCAAGCGCCTGGGCCAGAGCGCCCACCGCATCCTCGGCGTGATCCGCAAGGCGCGGCGCGAGGTGCGGGTCGAGCCGGTCGACCGAAAGTCGAAGGAGAGCCTGCTGCTCTCGCCTCAGGACGGCGAGGCGCTGAAGGACGGCGACCTGGTGATCGCCCAGGTCGGCGGGGCGGCCGAGCGCCGCTACGGCCCCAAACGCGGCAAACTCTTGGAGGTGGTCGGCCGCGAGGACCAGCCGCGCGCCGCTTCGCTGATCGCCCTGCACACCCACGGCATCCCCACCGGCTTTTCGGAAGCCGCCGAGGCCGAGGCGGAGGCCGCCGAGCCCCCTACCCTCGCCGGCCGCGAGGACCTGCGCGACCTGCCGCTGATCACCATCGACCCGGCCGACGCCCGCGATCACGACGACGCCGTCTTCGCCCAGCCGGACGACGATCCGAAGAACCCCGGCGGCTGGATCGTCTGGGTCGCCATCGCCGACGTCGCCGCGTACGTGCGCCCCGGCTCGGCGCTGGACCGCGAGGCGCGGGAGAAGGGCAACAGCGTCTATTTTCCCGACCGGGTGGAGCCGATGCTGCCCGAGCGGCTCTCTAACGGCCTGTGCTCGCTGCGCGAAGGCGAGGCGCGCGCCTGCATGGCCGTGCGGATGGTGTTCGGCGCGGATGGCAGGAAGCGCGGCCACCGCTTTGTGCGCGGCCTGATGCGCTCGGCCGCCAAGCTTTCCTACGAACAGGCCCAGGCCGCCATCGAGGGCGCGCCGGACGACAAGACCGGGCCGATCATGGCCGGCGTGCTGGAGCCCCTCTGGGCCGCCTATCGGACGATGAAGAAGGGCCGCGACGTTCGCTCGCCCCTCTCCATCGAGAGCGCCGAGCGCCGCATCGTCATCGACCAGGCCGGCGAGGTCTCCTCCATCCGCCAGCGCGAGAGCCTGGAAGCGCACCGGCTGATCGAGGAGATGATGGTGCAGGCCAACGTCTGCGCCGCCGAGACCCTGGAGCAGAAGAAGACCCCACTGATCTACCGCATCCATGACGCGCCCAGCCAGGAGAAGCTCTTCAACCTGGCCGACTTCCTCGGCACCATCGGCCTGCCCTGGACCAAGGGCGAGACCGTCACCACCAAGCGTTTCAACCGCCTGCTCGAGGAGACCCGTGAGGGGCCGCACGGCGATATCGTCAACGAGGTGGTGCTGCGCACCCAGATGCAGGCGATCTATTCGCCGGAGAACATCGGCCACTTCGGCCTGAATCTCGCGCGCTACGCCCACTTCACCTCGCCGATCCGCCGCTACGCCGACCTGGTGGTCCACCGGGCCCTGATCCGCGCCCAGAAGCTGGGCGACGACGGCCTCACGGATCGCGACATCTCGCAGATCAAGGACACCGCCGAGCACATCACCCATGCCGAGCGCCGGGCGATGGCCGCCGAGCGCGACGCCATCGACCGCTATGTGGCCGCCTTCCTGGCCGACCGCGTCGGCGCCGAGTTCGCGGGCCGCATCACCGGCGTGACCCGCTTCGGACTCTTCGTGCGGCTGGCCGACACCGGCGCGGACGGCCTCGTGCCGGTCTCCTCGCTCGGCGGCGAGTACTTCATCCACGACGACCGCGCCCACGCCCTGGTCGGCGAGCGCTCCGGCGCGCGCTGGCCGCTGGGCATGGAGGTGGAGGTGCGCCTGCGCGAGGCGACCCCGCTGACCGGCGGGCTGGTGTTCGAGATGCTGAGCGACCCGGCGCCGCCGGACAAGACCGCGCCCAGGCCCAGGCTGGGCGCGCGCAAGCGTCCTCCCCTGCCGAAGCGCCAACGCCGGCGCTGAGGCGTCGAAGAACGGGCCCGCCAAAGTCGGGCCAGAACTTGCGTTTCAACCGCAAGATCGCGAACAAGTCCCATAGGTTGAGGCGTAGAACATGAAGCTTGAGCAAGGCGCTCCAGTGAGGCGCAATCTGGTCGTCCTCGCTCTGCTCGGCGTCTACTGCGTGGCCGCGGGCCTGGCCCTGAGCTTCGGCAAGACCCTGGGCAATTCGGTCGACATGGGCTTTCACCTGCAGACGACCGAGCTTCTGCGCGACCACCTGTTCGTCCCCGGAAGCGCCGAGAGCTTCCAGCGCGAGATGTTCGCCTATCCCCGGTGGAGCTACAGGCTGGCGTCGCCCGCCCTCTGGGTGGGGCTCAGCAGCCCCAACGCCCTGGGCCTGGCCGCCACCTTCTCGGCCGCGACCGCCTGGCTGATGCTTCTCGTCATGGCCCGCCGGGTTTCCGAGGCGGTGTTGCTGATGGCCCTCCTCTGTTCGACGACGATCATCCTGTTCCTGGGGGCGGCGATCGGCGCCGAGATCGTCATCAACTACTACTATCCGCAGCTCGTCGGCGAACCGGTGGCCATCGGCCTGGTGCTCATCGGGGTCTATCTGATCGGGCGCTCTCGCCTCGCCTTCACGGCGTTCGCCGTCGCCGCAATCTGGGTGACCGGGCAGTTCCACCTGATCCCGGCCCTGCACGCCGCCGGCGGCCTGGGCGTCGTGCTGGTGGTGGACTGGCTGCGAACGCCAGCCGCCCTTCGAATGCGCGCGGCGGCTTGGCTCCTGGCGCTCCCGGCAATGGTCGCCGCGCTGGTGCTGAATCCCGCATTCGCCGCCCAGCGCCGCCTGGCGATCGTCGATGGGGGCATCCGATTCGTCTCGCCGCTGGACATTTGGCATGTCGTGCTGGCGGCGGCGGCGCTGCTGGCGCTGTCCGGCGCGATCATCCTGCACAGGTTGCGTCGCCCCGAACCGGCCGCCGGCGCTGGCCCGGCCCTGATCTTCTTCGCGGCGATCGGAAGCGCGACCGCCGCCGCCGCCCTGGCCCAGGCCGCAGCGTTGGGCTGGCTTGGAGAGGGCTCGCCCTATGCCGTGAAGAAACATGCCTTCGCCGTCTTCACCGCTCTGGCGTTCGTGTTCCCGCTGAGCGCGTGGCTTGCAAGCCGGTCCTGGGCGATCGCGTTTCCGCCACGCCTGGGACAGCTCCTGCGGCTTCTGGCCTCCGCGGGCGTTCTGGCGATCGCCTATGTGATCAGGCGCCGGGCGATGGCGCTTGGTCCGTTCACCCACCTGACCCCCTACGACCAGCTTCGCGTCTTGATCGCGGGCGCGACGGCGCTGGGCCTGCTGCTGGCGGCCGTGCTGATCGCCTGGAATCGGCGGGTCGCACCGATCAGCGGCGCCGTTCGCCTGGCGGGCCCGATCCTTGTGGCTCACATGGCCGTGCTGCAACTCCTGTTCCTGCGGCCCGGCCAGATCGACACGCCCAGGCTATCGAGCATCCTGGAAGACACTGCTGCGTTGAAGGCGCGCGCGCCCGGGGCTGGCGGCTATCTGTTCGCGTCCTCCGAGCCGCAGCCAGTGATGAATTTCCTGGTCAACATGGCTGCACTGCAGATGGATCGCGCCGCGAATCGGAACTTCGCCACGATGCTGTCGGTGGGCGATGTTCCGTTTCCCGAACTCGCGCCGAACATGATCACCGAAGTCGGCGATGCGACCTACGACGTCGCCCATTGCCGCCGCGGGCCGCCGCAGGGGTCCGTCGTCCCGGTCGACGGCGCCTGCATACCGCAGGCGGTCTATGATTTCGGCGTCGCCGACGCCGGCGCGGCGCTGCTGGGCGACGGATGGTCGGTGCAAGAGCAGGACTGGACCTGGTCAGATGGCCCGCGGGCGGAAATCAACCTTCCGCTGCCGCCGTCAATGAAGGCGGCCGAAAACCCGCGCCTGATCATCCAAACAACGGGCTATACGTCGCCGCAGAGCACCAACCGGGTGGTCCATTTGACCATCGAGGGCGGGACGCCGCAGACCTACACGTTCAACCACGGCACGTCCGGAGCCCGCGCCTTCCGGCTGGAGATACCGGCCGAAGCCCTGCGCCGCGGCATGGCCAGGATCGTGTTCACGATCGACGACCCGCAGGTGCCCGACCCCAAGGCGCCGCGCCACCTCGGAGTCGCTGTCTGGCGGATGGTGCTTTATCCCGACGCGGCGCGGGCCGCCGACCGGCCGGAGCGGCGTTAGCCGGCCATCTCCGGCTCGTCCTCGGCCGGGTTCTCGATCACCG
>JADZBR010000304.1 GCA_020852035.1 Caulobacteraceae bacterium | reverse complement strand
TCGAACTCGCCGACGTCTACGCCTTCGAGGACCGGCTCGCGCGGCTCTATCCCGGCAACCGCAACGTCCGCCCGAAAATCCGCCAGCAACTGCAGGTGCTGCGCGACCAGGGCTACCTCGATTTCGTGGGGCGCGGCCTCTACCGCCTGCGGGACTGATGGCGACCTCGCGGTCGCCTTTCGCCGCTTAGAGCTCTTGCCAAGATGATCGCCGGTCGGGTCCGGTAACACAAGGCTCGCCCGCAGGGCGACCGCTCCGCGGCGGCGCGAAGCGCCGGCCTTGACTGACCGGACCCGACCGGCACGCTGTCTTCCAAGAGTTCGAAGGGGCGCTCCGCGCCGAGGGCGCGCGACCCCAGGGGATCGCTTACCGGTCGCGCGAACGTGGCCAGAGCAGCCACAGGCCGAGGATGCCCATCGTCAGGCCGCCGATCGACACGGCGATCATGGCTTGCTCGATCGACGTCAGGCTATCCATCGTCGTTCCCTGCGGGGCCGGCGGTCTCGCCGAACCGTTCAGCGGTCATATAGTGCACCAGGATCGCCATCGCCGCAAAAGCCGCGATGACCACCAGCAGGGCGTAGATCAGAAGGTCAGGCGGCCGCTGTGGGCCGACGATGCTGGGCGCGAGGATGAGCGCGGCGATCCCGCCGGCCGCCACCACCAGTCGGTTGGCCAGCCACTCGCCAAACTTCTGCCGGCCGCGCGGCGAAAGCCGGACCTCCCGCAGATGGCTGGGCGGGCGAGGCGGCGAAGGCGGCTCAGTCGAAGTCACGCCAAAAAGCTACACCTTAAGCATATGCAATCAAGACGTGTGTACCGATGTTCGCTCCCCGCCCGCCAGGCGGGTGAGGGCGACGCCGAGGCGGTCCGGGGCTTTGGCGGTCTCGGCGAAGAGGGCGAGGATCTCCTCCTGGCCGAAGCCCGCGGCGCGCAGGGCGCCGATGGCGCCGCCGACGATCGCCAGGGCCAGGGCGTGACGGTCCGGCGGCGCGGCCGAGCGGCGCCACGCCTCCCAGCTCAGGGTCTCCGGCATGGCGCGCCTCCTTCCAAGCACATCCGCCCGCCCGCCGCCGGCGCGCCCCCGGCGGGCGGCCCGGCGCGGCGTCGGGGGTCCAACCGCCATGTTCCGTATTTGTTCCGGCGTGGCAAGGGCCGAATGGCCCGGCGGCGGAAGACTCCCGGGACGTATCTTCGCGAGACATCGCGTTCCTTCAGGCGAGACAGGCGGGACGCGGATATCCCCGGCGCCGGCGGGCCGCTTAAGCTCGGCCGGGTCATGAAGGCGCATCCGACCTCGACCTATGCGCTCGCCGCGCCCGCCACCTGGGCGCTGGTGCGGGCGGCCTATCTCTCCGGGCTCTCCGGGCCGAGCGTGGCGGCGCGGTTCGGCGTCTCGCTCTCGGCGCTTCGCAAGCGCGCCCAGCGCGAGGGCTGGACCAAGACCGCCTACGCCCTCACGCGGGAGGCGGCGGCCGAGCCGCAGGCGCCCGCGCCGCCGCGCCCTGAGCCGCCGCCGTCTTTGCCGCCCGCGGCCGAGGCGGGGCTGCCGCGGCTGACGCTGCATCCGCTGGCGGTGGCGCGTCAGGCGCTGGAGGGCGCGGCGCGGGCGCTGGCCGAGGGCCGTCCCGCTGAGGCGCTGGCCGGGGTGCGCGCGGCCGAGGGGATCGTGCGCCTGGGCGAACTTGTCCCCGATGTGGGAGAGGTGGAAAGCGCCGAGGCGGCGCAGGCGAGACATGCGCTCCTGCGCGAGGCGGTGTTCGAGATGGCGGCGGAGCTGGCGGGCCAGCTCGCCTCGGGGGCCGAGGTGGGCGCGCGGTACGCCGGGATGGCCAAGGCCTGGCGGGCGAAAAATGGCGCCGGCGGCCCGAAAGGCCCATATGGTGACGCATGACCTCCTTTAGACCCACCGCGCTGGAGCGCGCCTTCGAGCTGGCCAAATCGGGCGACTGCGCCACGGTCAGCGACGTGACCAAGCAGCTGAAGGCCGAGGGCTTCGCCACCTCGCAGATCACCGGGCCGTCGCTCTCCAAGCAGCTGCGCGAGCTGTGCAACGCGGCGGTGGCGGCCAAGGGCGAGGCTTAGCGGGCGAAAGTCCACGTTAAGGCCCGTGGCCTTAGGCTCTGAACCTCTTCACGGCGGGGGCCGGGCCTAAGGAGGGCTCAGTTCGATGTCGACCATGCGCACCTCGAGCCTGCGGCGCGGGCCCGACCACTTCGAGCCCGACGCCTCCGACGATCCGCAGGCCCAGCGCCGGCTGCGCGGTTTTCTGGAGCAGATCGACTACACCGCCTACGCCTCCAACCGCGAGGTGATCGGGACCGCGCTGCGCCATGTGGACGCGGCCAAAATGCAGAAGCTGGCGGTGGCCTGCGCGGCGGCGCGGGCGCGCTGGGCGGCGGCGGCGCTGAAGGCGTCGGACGAGCCGCACCCGCTTTCGCCGGACGAGGCGCACCACCTGACGCACCTGCGCACGGTGTTCGAGGAACTGGCCGAGGCTTACGACGGCCTGCGCCGCATGGTCGAGCGCGGCTACCTCGGCTATCGGCCGGAGGGCTAGGCGGGCGGCTCGGCGGCGGCCTTGCGCGGCGTGAAGAAGGCCCCGGCGTTCAGCCGTCGCGCCGCCACCGCCCCGACGATCAGCAGCGCCCCCACCGCCAGGAAGGAGGCGGCGCGGATCACCCCGTCCAGCCGGGCGGTGTCGAAGATGAGCACCTTCACCACGGTCCCGATTAGAATGGCGAGCCCCAGCCAGCGCAGGGTGAGGCTCCGGCGCGCCGCCCCGATCACCAGCACCAGGAGGCCGAACAGCGCCCAGACCGCCGAGAACGCCCAGGTCTCGATCCGCGCCTCGGCGATGCGCACGGCCATCGCCTCGCCGCGGAAGGCGTAGCGCACGAGGAGGGTCACCCAGACGAAGAGATCGATCACCGCCCCCGCCAGCGCCGCGCGCGCCAGCAGGCCCCATCCCGCGCCGTCGGCGCGGCGGGCGATCTCCAGCCTGAGGCCGGCGACGGCGAGGTAGAGCGCGAACAGCAGGGCCGCGCCGGCGAAGGGCGCCAGCGGGTCGCGATCCGGTCCCCACCAGGGGCTGGCGGCGACCCAGAGCGCCACGGCCGCGTAGAGCACGGCGACCCAGGCGGCCGGCTGCGCCGCGGCGGCCAGCCAGCCGGGCCGATGGCGCAGCCGCACCAGCGCCCAGGCGAAGGCGAGCGCCACCAGGGCGTAGGCGGCGGTCTCGGCGCGGCCGACCTCCCAGACGCCCATCCGCCCGCCGTGGAAGGCGCAGCGGACGGCCAGCACCGCCAGCAGGAAGAGCTGGGCGGCGAGCGCCGTCTCCGAC
>JADZBR010000303.1 GCA_020852035.1 Caulobacteraceae bacterium | reverse complement strand
GGCGTCAACATCCAGGTGATCTCGACCTCGGAGATCAAGATCAGCGTGCTGATCGAGGCGGCCTATACCGAGCTGGCCGTGCGGGCGCTGCACGCGGCCTATGGGCTCGATCAGCTCTAAGCGTCAGAGCGCGATGATCGTGCGGATTTCGGCGTAGGGCGCCTGCAGGGCGCCGGCTTCGGGACGTTCGATCAGGCCAGCTGCCATGAGCGCCTCGACATCCTCGTGCACGCGCTTGTAGTCACGTCCCAGATGACGGGCGAGCGCGGCGATGCTCGCGGCGGGCTGGGCGTGCAGGGCGCGCAGCAGTTCCAGCCGGCGCGGCGAGAGAACCTTCGCCAGGGTCTCGAAGCTGTCGAAGGACAGGTGATGCTCGGGGCGGGTCTCGCCCTGCGCGGCGCGGAGCCAAGCCTGAGCGAACCGCGCCGCCATGTCCTCTCGGCTATCGCCCACATGGATGTCGAGTTCAGCCATTCTTCGTCTCCGACTCCGCGACGGCGTTCAGAAAGTCGATCATCAGTTGCTCGACGGAGACGAAGCGATAGGGCTGCTCATCCTCGCCGATATGCATGTGGTCGCCTTTGCCGCGTTCGTTGTCGAACCCGACCAGCCTGCGGCCCGGATAGCCGAAGAACAGGCTGTAACGCAGCCGGTGGGTCGAGGGCGGAACGGGCTCGGGAACCCGCCAGATTTTCATCTCCATGATGGCCCCGCCGGCTTCCACACGCTTTTCGCGGAAGATCAGCTCGGCCTTCATATGGCGTATCATGCCATAGCCCGGACCGTCCGTCGAGCTTTGCGGGACCTCGATCGTTCGATATGGCCAAAACTTACCGGCAATTCATTTGCGCGCCAAAGCGAGCGGACGGATGCAATCGCCTCCGGGCAGGGAGCTTCAAGGCATGAAATATCGGGCATCGGCCATCGCGCTCGTCGCGGCGCTGGCCATCGGCGGCGCGTCGCAGGCGCAGGTCGCGGGCAAGACTCAGTTCGGGACCTGGGGGTTCGATCTCGCCGGCGCGGACCTCTCGGTGAAGCCCGGCGACGACTTCAACCGCTACGCCGCCGGCAAGTATCAGGACGCGCTGGTGATCCCGGCCGACAAGGTGTCCTACAGCCCGCGCGCCGCGGCGGCCGATCTGCTGGAGACGCGGGTCCACGAGATGATGGAGGCGGCCGCCAGGGCTGCCGGGCCGAACCCTGCGACCGATGAGGCTAAGGTCGGCGCCTACTACGCTTCGTTCATGGACGAGGCGCGGATCGAGGCCGAAGGCGCAACGCCCATCGCCGACGAACTGGCCGCGGCGAAGGCCGCGACCACCCGCGAGGCGCTGGCGGAACTGGCCGGAACCGCGCCGCGCAGCTTCTACGGCTCGCCGTTCGCGATCAGCGTCGATCCGGACCTCAAGCGGCCGGACCGCTACGTGGTCTATCTGGGCCAGGCCGGGCTCGGCCTGCCGGACCGCGACTACTACCTCGATCCCAAGTTCGCCGAGCAGAAGGCGAAGTATCAGCTCTACGCCGCCAAGCTGCTGGCCCTCGCCGGCTGGCCCGAGCCCGAGAAGAACGCGGCCGACATCGTCGCCTTCGAGACGAAGATCGCCGAGGCGTCCTGGACCAGGACCCAGCAGCGCGACCTCGACAAGACCTACAACCTGACCACCGTCGCCGACCTCAAGGCGCAGGCGCCGGGCTTCGCCTGGGACACCTTCCTGCGGGGCGCCGGCCTGACCGCCGCCCCCGAGGCGGTGGTCGCCGAGAACACCGCCTTCCCGAAGATCGCCGCCGTCTGGGGCCAGACGCCGCTCGCCACCCTGCAGGCCTGGCAGGCGTTCCGCGTGGCGGACAGCGCCGCGCCCTACCTTTCCAAGGCGTTCGTCGACGCCCACTTCGACATGCGCGCCAAGACCCTGGCCGGACAGGCGGAGATCGCGCCGCGCTGGAAGCGGGGCGTGCGGCTGGTCTCGGGGGATGCGGCCTTCGCCAGCCAGACGCCGGCGGCGATGGCCTGGGCGGTGGGCGAGATGTACACCGACCGCTACTTCCCGCCGGAATCCAAGGCCAAGGTCGAGGCGCTGGTGAAGGACGTCACCGCCGCCCTGCGCGGGCGCATCCAGCAGATCGACTGGATGAGCCCGGCGACCAAGCAAGAAGCGCTGAAGAAGCTCGACACCTACACCGTCAAGATCGGCTATCCGGACAAGCCGCAGCGCGACTATTCGGGCCTGGTCATCAGGCTAGGCGACCTGACCGGCAATATCGAGCGGGCCGCCGCGCTCGACTGGGCCTTCCAGTCGCACCGGCTGAACGATCCGGTCGACAAGACCGAGTGGTCGATGAGCCCGCAGACCAACAACGCCTACAACGGCATCCTGCGCGACATCGTCTTCCCGGCGGCCATCCTGACGCCGCCGATCTTCGATCCTGCCGCCGATCCGGCGGTGAACTACGGCGCCGTCGGCGGGGTGATCGGGCACGAGCTGATCCACGGCTTCGACGACCAGGGCCGCAAGATCGACGCCTCCGGGGCGCTGCGCGACTGGTGGACGGCGGCTGACGCGGCCACCTTCGAGAAGCGCGCCGGCATGCTGGGCGCGCAGTATGACCAGTTCGAGCCGTTGCCGGGGGCCAAGGTCAACGGCAAGCTGACGATGGGCGAGAACATCGCCGACCTCGCGGGCCTCACCGCCGGCCTGGAAGCCTACCGCATCTCGCTGAAGGGCAAGCCCGCGCCGGTGCTGGACGGCCTGACCGGCGACCAGCGCGTCTTCCTCGGCTGGGCCCAGGCCTGGCGCGGCAAGACCCGCGACGACGCCCTGCGCAACCAGGTGGTCGCCGACCCGCACTCGCCGCGCCAGTACCGGGTGATCGGGCCGATGCGGAACATGGACGCCTGGTACGCGGCGTTCGGGGTGAAGCCGGGCGACAAGCTCTACATCGCCCCCGACGAGCGGGTCCGGCTCTGGTGACGCAAGTGGTCCGCATCGTCGGGTTCGAGACCCTGGATGCGGGGCAGCGGGCCGAGGCCGCGCGCATTCTGCGTGAAGCCTTGGCCCATGCGCCGGCGGCCTACAACGGGCCGGGCGAGGCGGAGGCGCAGGTCGAGACCTTCTTCACCGACCCGGAACGCTTCGCCCTCGCCGCGCTGGAGGGCGAGCGCCTGCTCGGCTGGGTCGGCGGGGTGGAAGCCTATTCCCACAGCCTGGAGCTCCACCCGCTGGTCGTCGATCCCGCGCGGCAACGCTCGGGCGTCGGCGCCCGGCTGGTGGCGGCTCTGGAGGCGCGGGCGGGCGAGATGGGCAAGCTCGCCCTGCATCTTGGGACCGACGACGATTTCGGCGGCAGCAGCCTGTTCGGCGTCGATCTCTATCCGGGCGTGCTCGGCCATGCCGCGCGGGTGCGCGCCACCCAGGGCCACCCGGTGGAGTTCTACCGCAAGCTCGGCTTCGAGGTGGTCGGGCTGATCCCCGACGCCAACGGCTTCGGCAAGCCGGACATATTGATGGCCAAACGCATCTCTAGGTGAACCGAACCGTCACCTTGGCGTTCTCGTCCCCATCGAGGCGCGCCCCGGCGTCGCTCAAGAGGATTTTGGACATGAACAAGCTTGCTCACATCGCCACCGCCGGCGCGATCAGCCTGGCGCTGGCCATTCCCGCCGCTGCGTCCGCCGGCGAGAAGACCCGCAACGCGGTGGTGGGCGGCGTGCTCGGCGCGGTGGCCGGCGCAGCGATCTCCGACGGCGACACCGGCGCGACGGTGGCCGGCGGCGCCCTGGGCGCCCTGGTCGGCGTGGCGATCGCCAAGGACGGCAAGAAGCACCGCTACTACCGCGACCGCCACGGCCGCACCTACTATCGGGACTCCCGCGGCCGTCACGTCTACGACGACTACAACTATGCGCGCCGCCATCGCCACGAGGGCCACCGTTACCGCTAGACCGCGGGCATCGCAGGCTGATCAACGCCTCCTCCGATCGCTCGGAGGGGGCGTTTTTTCTCCCTCCCCCTTGCGGGGAGGTTGGGCGGCCAAAGGCGGCTCGGGTGGGGCTTGCTGACGCGCCGTTGCAGCCGGGACGCCGGAGTTCCCCCACCCGTCTCGGCGCTGCGCGCCGATCCACCCTCCCACGAGGAGGAGGGAGAATCCGGGTGAACGGGACCTGACAGTCGCGGTTCAGAACGGGTTCAGCGCGGACCTGTCATCTTCCGCGTCATCAAGGCCGCACAAGCGCGGCCGATGAAAGGAACTGAAGATGAAAACGCCTGGCAAGATTGTGAAGACCGCTGCTGCCGGCGCGATCGTCCTGGCCCTCGCGGCCCCCGCGAGCCAGGCGTTCGCCGGCGACAAGACCCGCAACGCCGTGATCGGCGGCCTCCTGGGCGCCGTGGCCGGCGCGGCCATCTCCGATGGCGACGGCGGGGCCACCGTGGCCGGCGGCGCGCTCGGCGCCCTGGTGGGCGTGGCGATCGCCAACGACGGCAGGTCGCACCGCTACTACCGCGACGGCCGCGGCCGCACCTACTATCGCGACTATCGCGGCCGGAACGTCTACGACGACTACTACGCCCGGACCCGCCACTACCGCAGCCACGACCGCTACGATCGTCACGGCTACAGCCGCTACGACACGCGCTACGGCTACTACCGCTAGGCTCCGGCGCGCCGCGGGCTCCGCAGGGACCCGCGGCCAGCTGGAGAAGGCGGCCGCCACGGCGGCCTGACCTGCCCTCCCCTCAACGCCACTCAAAGCCTCCCTCGGCCTTGCCGGGGGAGGTTTTTTGAGTCTCGCCCGCGCGGAAGCGGGCTTGGGCCGCCGCCTAGACCAGCGCCCCGTGGCAGTGCTTGAACTTCTTGCCCGAGCCGCAGGGGCAGGCGGCGTTGCGGCTGGTGCGCTCCCAGCCTTCCGGCAGGGACGAGATCGGCAGGCCCTCGCGCTCGTCGGCCGAGAGGCCCTCGGGCAGGGCGCCGGCCACCCTCGCGTTCTCGCCGGTCAGCGGGTCGAGGTGCACCTCGGTGAACTGCAGCGGCGGCGGCTCCGGCTCGGCGAACTGGAACTCCACCGTCATCAGCCACTTGGTGGCGGTCTGGCGCAGGTTGCCCAGCAGCTGCTCGAAGAGCGAGAAGGCTTCGGTCTTGTACTCGTTCAGCGGGTCGCGCTGGCCGTAGCCGCGCAGGCCGATGACGTTCCTCAGGTGGTCGAGGTGCATCAGGTGCTCGCGCCACTGCATGTCGGTGGTCTGCAGCAGGAAGTTCTTCTCCAGCCCGCGCATCTGCTCCGAGGACAGGAGCTCCTCGCGCTCGGCCGCGCGCTTGTCGGCCGCCTCGTTGATGCGCTCGGCGATCTCCTCGTTGGCGATGCCTTCCTCGGCCGCCCACTCACGGATCGGTAGATCCAGGCCGAGGTATTCCTTCACGTGCTCGGCCAGGCCATCGACGTCCCACTGCTCGGCGTAGGCCTTGGGCGGCAGGTGGCGCTGGACGAAGTCGTCGATGGTGTCCTGGCGGAATTCGGTCACCGCCTCGGAGAGGTCGGCCGCGTTCATGAACTCGGCGCGCTGCTCGAAGATGGCCTTGCGCTGGTCGTTCACGACGTCGTCGTATTTCAGGAGGTTCTTGCGGATCTCGTAGTTGCGCTGCTCGACCCGCTTCTGGGCGGTGGCGACGGCGCGGGAGAGCCAGGGGTGGACGATCGCCTCGCCCTCGGCGACGCCGAAGGTGCGCATGATCGAATCCAGCCGGTCGCCGGCGAAGATGCGCAGCAGGTCGTCCTCGCAGGAGAGGTAGAACTTCGAGCGCCCCGGGTCGCCCTGGCGGCCGGTCCGGCCGCGCAGCTGGTTGTCGATGCGGCGGCTCTCGTGGCGCTCGGTGCCGAGCACGAAGAGGCCGCCGGCGGCGAGCGCCTTGGCCTTGTCCTCGGCGACCTGGGCGGTGAAGCGTTCCTTCTCGGCCTGCTCGTCCTCTGGCGTCGGCTCGATGCCGAGGCCGCGCTGCTCCTCGGCCCAGCGCAGCAGGTGCATGTCGACGTTGCCGCCCAGCTGGATGTCGGTGCCCCGGCCGGCCATGTTGGTGGCGATGGTCACCGCGTGCGGCTTGCCGGCGTCGGCGACGATCAGCGCTTCCTGCTCGTGATAGCGGGCGTTCAACACGTTGTGCGGGATGCCGCGCTGCTTCTTGCCGTCCAGCTCGAACTCGTGGGCGTTCAGAAGCTCGGAAAGCTGCTCGGACTTTTCGATGGAGACCGTGCCGACCAGGATCGGCTGGCCGCGGCGATAGCAGTCCTCGACCTGGATCAGGATGGCGTTGTTCTTCTCGCGGCTCGTCCGATAGACCTCGTCCTCGTCGTCGATCCGCGCCACCGGGCGGTTGGTGGGGATCTCGGCCACGTCCATCTTGTAGATGTCGCCGAACTCCTGGGCCTCGGTGGAGGCGGTGCCGGTCATGCCCGAGAGCTTGGTGTAGAGCCGGAAGTAGTTCTGGATGGTGACGCTGGCCAGAGTCTGGTTCTCCGGCTGGATGTGGGCGTCCTCCTTGGCCTCGATGGCCTGGTGCAGCCCGTGGGAGAGCCGGCGGCCATGCATCATGCGGCCGGTGAACTCGTCGATCAGGATCACCTCGCCGTCGCGGACGATGTAGTCCTTGTCGAGGGTGTAGATGACGTTGGCGCGCAGGGCCTGGTTCACGTGGTGGACCGCCGAGACGTTGGCCGGGTCGTAGAGCCCCGCCGAACCGTCGACCAGGTGGCCGCCGGCCTCCAGCATCTCCTCGATCCGCTCCGAGCCGGTCTCGGTGAGCATCACCTGGCGCTGCTTCTCGTCGAACTCGTAGGTCTCCGGATCGACGATCATCTCCTTCACCAGCAGGTCGACGACCTTGTAGAACTCCGAACGGTCCTCGGTCGGGCCGGAGATGATCAGCGGCGTGCGCGCCTCGTCGATCAGGATGGAGTCCACCTCGTCGACGATCGCG